>RFGE01000243.1 GCA_003696105.1 Deltaproteobacteria bacterium
GCCGCGTCGCTGGAGCGGGCGGTCCGGTTGGCCGACCGCGTGCGCGGCGGCGACCGCGACGGCGCGCTCGACGGCCTCGATTCGTCGCTCGACACGGCCATCCTGTGCTGCCAGCGGCTGCAGGGGATCGCGCGCAACATGACCGCGTGCGCTCGGCCCACCCGTGACGACCGTACGTTGATCGCCGTGACGTCGGTGGTCGACGAGGCGATCGCGCTGGTCGAGCCGGGATTGCCCCCCGGGACGCACGTGTCGCGCGACTACGACCCCGGACTGCCGCCGATCCGCGCCAACCCCGGCCAGCTCGTCCAGGTGTTCGTCAACCTGCTGATGAACGCCGGCCACGCGGTCGCCGGGATCGACGGCGACCGGCGCATCGAGGTCGAGGCGTCCATGGGCGACGACTGGGTGTGCGTCGACGTGCGGGACAACGGCCCGGGCATCCCGCAGGAGTTGCGCGACCGCCTGTTCGAGCCGTTCTTCACAACCAAACCGGACGGCACCGGCACCGGGCTCGGACTCGCGGTCAGCCTGGACATCGCGCACGCCCACGGCGGCCACATCGCGGTCGGCGGCGAGGTCGGCCGGGGCGCCACGTTCTCGGTCGTGTTGCCGCTGCGCCTGCACGACGAGCCGGGCGACGGAGTGCGCTGACCCTCGCTTCGCCCGGCGGTGGGCGTGCGACACGACGACGGCGGCGACGGCGCGGGCTCACGCCCGGCGTGCGCGCCGCACGCTCTTCGGTGCGGCCCGACGCCATCCGCGCCGGCGCCGGAGCGCACCGCTCGCACACGCGCCGGCGCCGGAGCGGGCGAGTGGGCGCCCCGGCACGCATCCCACATGTCGCATTGGGAGCGGGCTCACCAGGTGTCGCTCGTAGCCCCCTGGCCCGCACGGCCGGCGGCGGCCAACCGCGCGAGACACCGTCGTGGCATCCCCGATGCACCGGCACCCCCCAGCTTCCCGGAGATTCACCATGTTCCGTACTCGACTCGCCGCCACGATCCTCATCTCGCTGTCCGGCTGCATGTCCGACCTCGGGCGCGTCGGCGGCCCCGGCGACGGGTTCGGTGCCGGTCCCGACGCCGGCGCTCCCGAGGCGCAGGGCCGCGTCACCGCCGGCCTGCAGGTGCTGTACGACTTCAAGGAGGAGATCGGGTCGACCTTCGTGCGCGACGTCGCCGAGGTCGGCCCGCCGGCCGACCTCGTGATCGCGGATGCTCCGTACGTCACGTGGGGGCCGTCGGGCGGGATCCACATCACCGAGCCGACCGTCATCACGTCCGGTCTGCCGCCGACCAAACTGTACTCGGCCTGCACGACCACGAACCAGCTGACCCTCGAAGCGTGGATCCGCCCCGCGAGCCTCGACCAGACCGGCGCGCGCATCGTGAGCTACGCGATCGACACCCGGAATCGCAACTTCTCGTTGCACCAGGACGGAGACCGGTTCTACGCCCCCGTGCGCACCACCGACACGAACCCGGACGGAGAACCGTACGTCGAGGCGCCCGCGGGTACGGCCACCGGCGCGATCCAGCACGTGGTGCTCGCACGCAACGGCATCGAGACGGCGCTGTACGTCAACGGCGCGAAGGTCGCGACGAGCCCGATCGCCGGCGATTTCAGTGAGTGGGATCCGGGCTACCGCCTGGCGCTGGGCAACGAGGTGAGCGGCGACCGCCCGTGGTTGGGCGACATCTATCTGGTCGCCGTCTACTGCCGCAAGCTGACCGACGACGAGGTCGCGCAGAACTTCGCGGCCCGGTTCTGACCTCGCCGGGCACCCGTGCGCCGCGAACCGGCGCGCACCGGGCGGCAGCCCGGCTCGCCCGGCGCCCGTCGCCCCTCGCGCGGCGCGGTTCGGCGCCCGGTGCGGGGCCGCCGCGGTCGACGGACGGGCGGCGCGGTTCGGCCGCCGCGCGCCGCGCCCGCCCTGCGCGCCGCCGCGGCGCCGCTATACTCCGCGGGTCATGCGCCGAGCCGCCTCCCTGCTCGCCGCCGCCGTCCTCGCCGCCCTCGCGTGGTGGGCGTTGCGCGGCCGCGGTGCGTCCCCGTCCGCGGATCCGGCCGGAAGCGCCGCGCCGGCCGCCCGCTCGCGCTCGCCGGACCGGTCGCGCGACCAGTTCCGCGACCGCGGCCCGGCGGTCGTCGGCGGCCGCGTCACGTCGGCGCACACCGGCGAGCCGATCGCCGGCGCGTGGGTCGCGATCGACGAAAAGTCGCTCGACGGCGGGGCGCTCGGGCGTCCCGGCACGTCCCCGGAGCCGATGACCGCGCGAACCGGCGCGGACGGCCGGTGGTCGATCCGCGGCGTGCCCGCCGGTCGCTACGCCGTCACCGCGTCGGCGCCCGGCTACGTGCCCGCCACCCTCGACGACGTCGCCATCGCACCCCGCGCCGACCGCGACGACATCGACTTCGCGCTCGCGCCGGGCGGACAGCCGCTGCGCGGCACCGTAAGCGACATCGGCGGCGGACCGATCGACGGCGCGGTGGTGCGCGCCATGCCGATCTCCGATGCGAGTCCGCTGCGCCTGCCGTGGACGGCGTACACCACGTTCACCGGCCCCGATGGCCGCTACGAACTGTACCTGGGCGACGGCGTCTACGCGGTGACCGCGAGCCACGTCGACTATCGCAAAGACGACGCGGTGGTCGAGATGCGCGGGGCCCCGCGCACGCAGGACTTCGCGCTCGTGCCCGGCGGCGTCATCCATGGCGTCGTGCGCGCGCGCGACACGGACGAGCCGGTCGCCGGCGCCCTCGTCGCCGACGCGACCGCGCTCGACGGCTTTCGCGTGCAGGGGATCGCGCTGCGCGGCGCGACGGCGACCGACGGCGACGGGCGGTTCTCGCTGCGCGGGCTCGGTTCGGGCGTGGTCCACCTCACGGCCGTCGCCCCCGGCTACACGGCGGCCGCCCCGACAACCGTCGAACTCGGCATCGGCGAGGAGGTCGACGGCGTCGTGGTCTACGTCGACCGCGCCCACGACATCGCGGGCTACGTCGTCCGCGCCGACGACGAGTCGGCCCCGGTGGCCGGCGTTCTCGTCGGCGCGTACAACTTCAGCCCGGGCGCGCTGCTGGTCGCGACGCGGCCGAGCCAGGCGGATGGCTACTTCGAGATCCACGGCGTGCCGGACGGCCACTACGTCGTCGGCGCGCTCAGCGACGGGCTCGTGCCGAACTTCACCGGCGCGAGCGTCGACGTCGCGGGGGCGGACGTGCGCGACGTCGTCGTCAAGATGGCCGCTGGCGTGACGCTTTCCGGGCGGGTCGACCCGCCGCAGCGTGCGCGCGTGCGCATCGAGATCGCCACCGAGGACGTCGGTCTCGCCAACCTCGTGCCGACGCTGGGCAAGGCGCTGCTCGCGACGGCCGCCGACGACACCGGCGCGTTCGCGCTGCGCGCGGTGACGCCGGGGGACATCACGCTGGTCGCCATCGGGGACGACGGCGCGAAGGGCTCGGTCCCGGTGCAGGTGCGCTACCGCGACATCGACGGGATCGTGATTCCCCTGTCGCCGCGCCCGCACATCGCCGGCGTGGTCGTCGACGCGCGCGGCACTCCGGTGACCGACGTGCAAGTGCGACTGGTTCCGCGCGAGCGGCCGTCGACGTTCTTGTCGGTGGGCCTCGCCGACATCGCGCGCGGCGGCGGCGCGGGGTACCCGACCGGCGACGATGGCAGCTTCTGGATTCCGGGCGTCGACCCGGGCACCTACGACCTGTCGGTGGTCTCGCGACAGGGGCGCCTCGCGTGGGCGCGGCCGCGACGCGGCGACGACCCGCGCACACCGCTCGAAGTGACCGTGGCCGACGCCTCGCCGGGCTCGTCGATCGACGGCCTGCGCCTCGTCGTGGAGACGCGAGACGGCGTCATCCGGGGAACGGTGGTCGACGACCACGGCACCCCGATCGCGGATGCATGGGTCACGGCCCGGCGGTCGCCGCCGGGGGCGAAGCGCGCCTCGCCCCCGCGCGAGGGCGCATCCGATGACTCCGGCGACGCGCCGTCGACGGGCGGCGCCACCGTGACCGTCACCGCCGGCAGCGACGGCGCCGACGTCGAAACCTCCGACGAGCCCAGCGGCCCGGTCGATCCCGGCGGCTTCGATCGCGCGGAACGGCCCGTCCTCACGGGGCCCGACGGTCGGTTCGAGATCACCGGATTGCGCGACGGCCGGTACGACCTCACCGCCGAGGGGTTGCGCGGGCGCGCGCGCGCCACGCGCGAGCGCGTCCCCGTCGGCGCCGACGTCACACTGTCGCTCACCACGCTGTCGACGCTGCGCGGCACGGTCACGCTCGCGGGCGCGCCGGTCACCGCCTACGCGATCGTCGCAGACGGACCGATCCGGCGGCGCCGGCAGGTCCTGGCCGGCGACGGCCGCTACGAAATCGGCCGGCTCGAGGCCGGCGACTACGAGGTGACGGTCACGAGCGATCGCGGCAGCGCCCGCGACACCGTGTCCGTGCCGAAGCACGGAGACGCGACGCTCGACATTCACCTCGTCCCCTATGCGTCGGTGCGCGGACGCGTGGTCGATCAGCGGACGGGCGAGCCGCTGGCCGGAATGGTGGTAGTAGCAACCACGGAAGGGCCGAGCGACCTCGGCCAGCAGGCGCTGGACATCCTCACCGGCGAAGCGCCGAAGACCGGCGACGACGGGCGCTTCCGCGTCGATCACCTCGCCGCCGGAACCGGCTCGCTCGTCGTGGTCGACGGCGCGCTGTCCGGCTTCCAGATCGTGGCGACGCGCGAGTTCACGGTCGCGGCCGGACAGGACGTCGACCTCGGCGATATCGCCGGCATCCCGGCCAATCCGGTGCCCAAAGACCGGCGCGGTTGGCTCGGCATGACCGTGCGCGTCGCATCGTGGGCCGGGCGCCCGCGCGCCGACGGCGCTCGCTCCGACGCGGAACCGCCTGACGGCGTCGACCCCGAAGCCGACTTCTTGTGGGTCGACTCCGTGGTCGAGGGCGGCCCCGCGGCCGGCGCCGGGCTGGCCGTCGGCGACCGCGTGGTCGCCGTCGACGGGATTCCGATCGCGGCCGTCGGGGCCAAGGTCGCCGCGCAGGCGCTCGCGAGCGAGCGCGTCGCGATCGGCCAGTCGGTCACGATCGCGTTCGAGCGCGACGGCGACGCGCGGTCGGCGACGGTCGTCGCCGCCGAGCCGCCGTGATGGTAACGGCCGCCCCGCTGCCGCAATGGCATGCGGACGGCGCCCGCGTGCGCCAGACTGGCAAGTTCCGGCGGCGCACGGGACCGCAACGCGCCGACATCGCGACCCGGCACGCCTGGCACCGGCCTTGCTTCGTGTCGACCGCATGCTGCGACTGGCAACGGTCGGCCTGCTCGCCGCCCTGTGGCTGCGCACCGCCGCTCCCTCCCCGCCCGAGGTCGTCTACCTGGCCCCCGCGCAAGTCAACGCGTCGCTCGCCGCGCTCATCGCCGCCGACCCCGCGGCGCTCACGCCCGAGCTTCGCGCGCCCCTCGGACTGCGCGCGGACGACGTCGTCGTCGCGGTCCGGCGGACCGGCGACGGGCTGTGGCTCGACGTGGTGCGACACGGCCGGCCGTTGCACGTCGCCATTCCGATCGCGGGCGCCTGAGCGCGCGCCGCCCATCCCGCGGCACGGCGGCGCGCCGCGACGCCCGAAACGGCGCGGGAGCGCGCGCCGCCCATCCCGCGGCACGGCGGCGCGCCGCGACGCCCGAAACGGCGCGGGGCCGAGGCGACGCGTGCGCCCCGGCCCCGGCCCCGCGCCGGCCGGCAGTCCGCCGGCCGCGCGCGCTGGGCCGCGCGTCAGAACGTGAGCCGCAGCCCGATGCGCCCGCTGCGAGGCGCGTAGCGCGAGATCGTGTTGCCGAAGTTGATGTTGCGGCCGACCGGCAGCGGGGTTTCCGTGCCGTCGTTCAGGTCGGTCTGCTTGAGGTACACGAGGTCGGCCTTCGAGCCGCCGACGATCGGGTTCGCGGAGTTGAACGTGTACCCCTCGTCGACGAGAGCGGTGCCCTGATCGTTGACGATGTTGAACACGTCGAAGAACACCTCGAGCTGGTAGCCGCGGCGGATCTCACGCGCGTAGGCGACGTGGATGTCGGCGCTCTTTTCGAACGGCGTGCGGCCGAAGCTGCCCCGCGGCAGCAGGTACGACTCGTTGAAGCCGTACCGCCAGTGGCGGCCGAGGGCGTCCACCGGCGTCCCGGACAGCGCGCGGAGCCGAATGCCGGTCACGAGCTGGCCTTGGCGCTGGAAGTCCCACACGTAGTAGCCGTCGAACTTGATGTAGTGCGGCCGGTCCTGCGGCAGCGGCCCGTCCCGGTTGGCCAGCAGCTCGATCAGGTCGAACTGCGACGTGATGTTCGGGTCGAGCTGGCCGGTGTCCGGCGAAAACAGGCCGGGGAAGTTGCCGCGCGTCCGCTGGTAGGTGTAGGCGGCCTGCAGGAAGAAGTTGCGCGAGAACCGCTTGTTGACGAGCAGGGTCACGCCGTTGTAGTTGCGCTTGCCCTTGTCGAACTTGCGGATGCCGCGGAACATCTCGAGCCGCTGCTCCAGCTTCTTTCGCTCGGCCGACGTCGGATCCATGGCGTCGATCTCGGCCTGGAGCTTGTCCTCCTCGGATTTGTCGAACTCGCCGGGGTTCGCGATGATGTAGGTGTTCGCGCCGTCGGTGGACAGGTCCTCGAGCACGCGGCCGAGGCGGCGGTTCGTGTACGACACGCCCACCCGCATGTCCTCGAACAGCTCGTACTCGACGCCGAGCACGACCTCGTCCATGAACTGCGGCTTGACCCCGGGCGCGACGATCACGCCGCTGCCGAACAGCGTGTTGCCGACCTCGCCCGCCTCGTCGAGCGGGCAGTTTTCGCCGTTCGGTCCGCCGATCCGCGGATCCTCCGGGCCGCACTGGCTCGGATCGTAACGCCGGATGAGGAACGTCTCGCCGCCGAACGACCGCTCGTTGATGCGCATGGGCACACTCTCGTAGAACCGGCCCCAGTGGCCGTACACCTTGGACCGGCCCTCCTTGGTCCAGTCGTAGATCGCGCCGAGGCGCGGCGCCCACAGGTTCTTGAGCACCATCGCGTTGGTGCCGAGCTGGTCGCCCGTGATCGGATCGATCGTGTTGCGCAGCTCCTTGGAGTAGCGCAACCGCTGCTCCTCGTAGCGCAGGCCGGCGTTGAGAGTGAGGTTCGGCCGGATCGACCAGCTGTCCTGAACGAAGCCGGCCCAGTTGAGCGTCTCTCCGGTCGCCGGGTTCGCCCCGTCGAAGAAGTCGCAGCGGATGGGGTTCATCTCGCTATCGACGCCGCACGTGTACTCGCCCCCCTGCTGGTTGATCTTGGCGAATCGGCGCATCTCGACGTGCGGCGTGAGCACGTTGTTCGGCAGGAACACGGAATAGAACGCGCCGCCGGAAAGGTGGCGCGGCACGACCGACCTGTTGTCTTCCACGTCGAGCCCGCCCTTGAACACGTGCGTGCCGGCCGCCCGCACGCGCTGCGACGCGGTGAGCTTGGCGCTCAGGCGTTCTTCCTTGTTGTTGAGGATGCTGCCGATGCCGCCCACCGCGTAGCCGCGCGGGATCCCGTCGAGCCCGAGACCGTCCTCGGGGCAGTTGCGGATGAGCGGATACGGGTCGTTCGCGTTGCCGTGCGAGTTGTCGCGGCAGCCGGCCAACGTCTTTTCCGACTCGCTGCCGAATCCCTGGCCCCACGTGTAGAGGTCGCCGTAGTACAGAAGCTGCAGCGGCGTGCGATCCATCCCCGGCACCGCCGAGTCCGACTCGGTCTTGACCCGGTGCCATCCGAGAACCGTCTCGACTTCGGTCTTGTTGTCGTTGAACTTCGACGTCCACTTGGCCGACAGGTCGGTCGTGAGCTGCTGGAAGTCGCGCTGGGTCGCCGACGGTTCCCCGCGCACGCTGATCAGGCGGCCGTCGAGCGGCGTACCGGTGAGGCTCACCTGCCCCTGGTGTTCCGGCGTGACCGCGAAGTTGATCTTCGACACGAACTGGTAGGTCTGCGTGTCCTGCGTGAACCGCTGGCTGTCGAGCGGCTCGTACAGCGGGAAGCCGGTCTTCAGATCGATGTCGGGGTCGCCGTCGGCGTAGCCGCCCTGGGACTCCGGCGCCGGCTGGCAGTCGAGTTCGCCGCTCGCGTTGCGGCGGTAGTCCCCGGTATCGGGATCGACCTGAAGGCAGTCGATGCGTCGCTGCGTGACCTTGTCGATGTTGAAGCGGCGCAGCCGCGGCGCGAAGCCGACGTAGAACCACACCTTGTCCTTGACGATCGGGCCGCCGAGTTCGAACCCGAAGTCGGTGTCGAACGCGAGGTTGACGTCCGACTCGATCGACGTGCCCGCGCGCTCCGGGCGAACCGCGTCCGCGGTGAACGAGTCCGTCGTGCCGTACATGAACACGGACCCCTTGAACTCGTTCGTACCGCTCTTGGTCACGACGTTGACGACGCCGCCGGTCGCGCGGCCGAACTCGGCGTTGTAGCCGCCCGTGATGATCTCGGTCTCTTGAATGAACTCGTTGATGAGCGCGGTGCTCACGTCGCCGAAGTTCAGGCCGGTCGTGTTGACGCCGTCGACGATGTAGCTGTTTTCGAGCGACGACGACCCGGAGAACGACACGCCGTACAGGTCGCCCTGCGAGCCCGGAGCGGCGCCGAGGGCCGACGCGAATGTGCGCCCGGGCACCGGAATGTTGCGCGTGTAATCTTGATCGATCGACACGCCCTGCTTGGTCGACCCGATGTCGATGGTGGGCGCCGATCCCTCGACGACGATCGTCTCGCCGCCGGCCTGCGACGTGTCGAGCTTCGCGTGCACCGGCGTGACCTTGCCGAGCGACACGACCATGCCGGGCCGCTTCACCTCGACGTCGGCGTAGTAGAAGGTGACGTCGTACAGGCCCGGCGCGAGGTTCGTGATCTCGTACGCACCATCCGCGTCGGTGAGCGCCGACTGCGACGTACCGGTCGTCCGCGACTGGGCGACGACCGTGACGCCGGCCAGGCCGTTGCCGCCTTCGTCGCGCACCACTCCCTGGATCGCACCGGTGGTCGCGGTTTGAGCGAGCGCCACTCCGCACCACACGACGACCAACGCGAAGCTCAAGGCAAGACGAATCCGGGTCATTCAGTACTCTCCTGTCTCTTTGCTAACGGGCCCGGCGCAACCGGCACGTACCGGCGACAGCCGCGGAACATCCCGCGCGGGAAGCCCCGCTGCGGCGGGATACCGCACGCCGGACACTGTGACAAACGCTCGCATTCTCGGGCAGCTAACGGGTGCTAACGATTCGTTGACCGGCCGGATGTGTACCGCAGGCCCGGCAAAATGTGTACGCCTTTGGCCCATCTTCGGCCGCGATCGCGCGGACGCGGGCGAACCCCGTCCAGTTCCGCTGTGGAATGGCCGCTCGTCCACATCGGGATGGGCGCGCGGATCCGCGGGGCGGCCGGCGCGCCGCCGCCACGCGCGATGTCGGCCGCCTGGGAGGCTGTTGCGCATAACCGCTGGCTGCGGTCGCGATCGGCGGGCGATCTTCGGCGTACGTCCTCGCGCCCTTCGGTTCCGTATGGTTATACGCGCCCTCGTGCGCTACGGGCGTGCGCCGAACCTCGCCTCGCATCTCGCAACCTCGCTGGCGCGCCTATACGCAACAGCCTCCTAGGCCGGCCGGCGCGCCTGGCACGCGGCGTGCTCTCCCCCAGCGGCGATGACCTACGCGCCCCGATTCAGCGACCGAGAATGGCGACTCGCCTATGGCGTCGCGCTCCGCGTGCTACAGGCTCCCGATCAGGCGGAGGACGCCGCGCAGGAGGCGCTGCTGCGCGCGTACCGCGCTCGCGACAGCTACTCCGGCACCGCGCGGTTCGAGTCGTGGCTGTACCGCATCGCGTACACGACGGCGCTCAGCCAGCTGCGCAGCCCGCACCACCGCCACCGGCGCGGCGCGCACGACGGCGCCGTACTCGACGCCCTGCCGTCGCGCGACGAACCGCCCGACCGGGTGGCCGAGGCGGCGCAGCTCGCGCAGTGCATGGAAGGTTGTCTCGACAATCTTCGGCCGCTGGACCGGCTGGCGTTTACCGAGCGGTTCCTCAACGGCGCGACCGAGCGCGAGCTGGGCGAGCTGCTCGGCGTATCGACGAACGCGGCCAAGCAGCGCGCATTTCGCGCGCGGCGTGCGGTGCGCCAGTGCGTCGCCGCATCCGGAATCGCGAGCCGAGGGGGGACACGGTGAGCCGACAACGCGACCGCCGCGAGGAGATGGAAAGGAGTGCCATGCGTACGGTGATGACCGCAGCCCGAGTGTTTTCCGAAGCCGACGTTCTCGAGATGGAGCTTCGGCGTCGCATCGAAGACATCGAGCGGCTCAAGCGCCGCCTCGCCGAGCTGCGCGGCGACGCGCCGCCGCCGCGGGAGCCCCACGCGGCCCGCGCGGACGACGGCGACGGCGACGGCGACGGCGACGAGGTCCTGCCGCTGGCGGAGATCGAGCGCCGCTACATTCTGAAGGTGCTGCGCAAGATGCACGGGAACCGCACGCACACCGCGCGGGCGCTCGGAATCGGCACGAACACGCTGTGGCGCAAGCTCAAGGCGTGGGGCGAACCGCCGGCGCGGCCGTAGGCGCTCGCCGCGCAGCGGCCGGCGACGGCTCCCGGCGGCAGAGCGCGCCGGCGCGCGTCAGCGGCCGCCGGTGCCCGGTTCGCCCACGTCGAGGGCGCGGTCGACCTGGCGCAGGTGCTGCTGTTGGGCCTGGTCGACCTCGCGCTTGACGGCCGCCGGCGTGGGGGGCGGGGCCGGTGGAACGTCGGCGCGCGGCCGGCAGACGCCGTCTCGACAGCGCTGACCCGGCCCGCAGTCGGAGTCGGCGCCGCACGCGGCCGCGGCCGGGCGTCGCGACCCGCACGCGACCAGCGCCGCGAGCGCGGCACACGCGAGCCCCGCCGCGACCGACGCGCACGCGCCCCGCGCGCGAGGACGGCTCGCCCTTCGCGTCACGCGGCGACCTCGTCGAACGGGGCGGCAGCTTGCCGCGGACAGTCGTCGCACTGTCGCGCGCAGGCCCGCGCCACCACCTCGGCGACCACCGGCCGGCACGATCCGCAGCCGGTCCCCGCGCCGCAGGCGCGCGCCACGTCGTCGACCGAGCGCGCGCCCGCCTCGACCGCGCGCTCGATCGCGCGGTCGGTGACGACTTTGCACAGGCAGACGATCATGGCCGACCCTGGTTCGACTTTGAAAATAGTATTCGTTTTGCTTCCTGGCAAGCGGAAAGCTCAATGAGTTGATACATGCATGAAATCAAATCGATTTTTCGGCACGTCGCGACCGCGCGGCGGCGAGCCGCCGCGTCGCCGGAGGCGGCGTCGCCGGGCGGGCGCGCTCGCCGGGAAGCGTTGCAGCCACGGTACCGGAACGCCACCCGACGACCTCTCCCCGATCGGCCCCCGGCGAGGCGACGTCGCCGCGCCCGCCCCCGTGCGCCCGCGCCCGCCGGCCGAGAGGACTCGCGCGACACGACCGCGGCGAAGCGTGGCGCCGACCCGGTGGCGCGAATCGGCCGGGTTGCGCCGAGCATCGCTGTCGGCTCCCGGCGCGCGGCGCCCCGGGCCGAATAGGATGCTGGCCGAACGGGCCGCGCGCGGGCGGCGGGTGGGCGCGGGCGGCGCGGTGCTCTACGCTCGTAAGGAGGTGAGGGCCGAATCGCAACGCACGCTCGCGGCGGCGCGCCGGCGGCTGTGGATGTGTACCGCGGTGACGATGGCGGTCGGCGCCGGTGTGGTCGCGGTGGACGCGGTGCGCCTCCGGCGGCCGCCGGCGCCCGAACCGAGGCCCGCACCCCGGGCGGCGGGCGCGTACGCGACCGGCGGAGCTCCCCCGCTGGCGGCCGTGGTCGAGCGCGCGTTCACCGCCGATTTGCCCGACTGGGTCGTCGCGCTCAACGCGGAGATCGCCGCGGCCGCCGCAGGCGACGGCGGCGCGTATCGGCGGGCCGTCGCCGCGAAGCGCGCGGCGCGCGACGCGCTGTTGTCGGACGCGGTTCGCGCGGCGCTCGGGGCGGACGCCGCGGCGCGCGTCGGCGACCTGCTGTCGCGGGCCGAGGCGTGCGGCCGCGCGCGCGAGGGGCCGCCGCTGGACCGCGCCAGTGCCGCGCTGCTCGACGCCGTCTCGGCGGCCAACGACGCATTCGTCGCCGCCGGCGTCGGCCTGTTCGTCGACGCGGACGTCGTGGCCCCGCCGGGAGGGCCTCGGCGCGTGTTGTTGTTTTCGTTCCGCGTGGTCCACGTGGCCCTGCACCGCGACGTGTCGCCCCCGATCCGGGTGCTGCACGTGCGCAAGCTGGACGACCTGAACTGGTCCCGCCCGCTCCTCGGGTTCGCCAGCGACCACTTCCGCGACGCGGTCGTCCTGCTCGACCAAGTCGACGCGGCTCTGGTGAGCGACCTGCTGCCCGCGATGGCGCCCGGGGCCCGGATCGATCTGTACGGCGACGGCGATGCGGCGACCGAGGACCGCCGCGCGGTGGAGGAGCGCGCCGGCGCGATCGTCCGCGCCGAGTACACCGCGGCGCTCGGCGACCGCGCGCGCCAGGCCGCCCGCGTCGGCGCGCTGCTCGCGGCCCGGCGCGATCTGTTCGCCCAGTGGAACCGCCGGCTCGCCGGCACCGGCGCACGGCTGGCGGCGCCGCGCACCCTGCGCGTGCGCGACGTCGACGCGCTTCTGGCCGACCTCGCACCCGTGGCTTCCGAACCGCAGCGGCGTCAGCTCGCCGACATCGAGCGCGCGCTCACCGCCGCGCCCGCGGTCGCCGCCGTGGACGCCGCCCGCCGCGTTCTGGTCGCCGCGGTCGAGCGCCACGAGGTGCGGCACCGGCTCGATGCGCGCGGGGCGCCGCGGCCAGTGCCACCGGCGCTCGCGGCCTACGTGGGACCCGAGCGCGACGGCCGCGGGCGCGCGCGACCGATCGCGCAGGTCGCGCGCGAGGAGATGTCGGCCTATCTCGCGGGCATCGCGCGCGACCCCGCGACGCCGCTCACGAGTTTCACGCTGCTGTGCCGGTTCGCGTTCGACCCCGACCGATGGGGCGCCGCCGAGACGTACGCGGCGCTCGCGATCGTCGCGGAACTCGCCCGCGAGATCGGCATCGCGATCGACGGCCCCCTGATCGAGCGAGGCGTCGTCCGCCGCGACCGCGTCGCTCGCGCCTACCTGGCGCTGACCGAGCGCGGCGCCGCGGAACTCGCGGCGGCCGCGGAGCGCGCGTGGCGCGCGGCGTTCGGATCGGCGCTGGCGCCGGCGGCACCGCCCGGGTCGAGCGCCGCGTCGCGCTGACCGGCGCGCGCCGGCGGCCGCGTGCCGGCGGGTCGAGCGGCGTGCCCGCAGCGGCCGCGCGCGCCCACGCACGACGGCAGCGGGGCACATCCATTGATTGCAACAGCAACCAACCCGAGCCGCCGGCACCCGACCGCACCCGCGCGCCGCGCCTTACCGCCCGTCGCGACCGCCGGGCGCGCGCCGCAGGGCGGCCGTGATCCGCTGCCGCGGCGACCGCGAGTAGATGCGGCGCCGCCACCGCCGATAGCCCGGCTTGACGACCTCGACGGTGGTCTTCTGGAAGCCCGGGACCGTCACGGTGACCGGCGTGCGTCCGACGCGCCGCCCGCCGACCTGAACGGTTGCGCCCGGCGGCTTCGATGTGACGACCAGTTTGTGGCGAGGTCGTTGCATCGACACCGACAACACCGCCGGGCGATCCGGCTCGACCGCGACCGTCCGCGCCACCGGCGCGTAGCGAGGGTGCGACAGGCGGACGGACACGTGGCCGCACGGCACGTCGAGCGCCGCGGGCGTCACCCCGGCGCGCGCACCGGCGACCTGCACCGCGACGCCCGCCGGCCGCGTGTCGACGCGCAGGGCGCAGCGGGCCGCGGCCGCATCCGCGACGCCGGCCGGATTCCGCGCGACGGCATCGCCGAGCCGCGCGGCCGCACCGCCCGCTCCGGCCCGGGCCGCCGCACCGCTCGCGCCGGCCGGCGGCTCGACCGCGGGCATCGCATCGCTTCCGGCCGCGGACGACGCCGTCGCGCGCGCGGCCGGTTCCGCGACACCCGGCGCGACCGCGCGAGGGCGCGCCGCGGCCGCCGCGCCCTCGCCCGCGGCGCTCGGCGCCGCGCCGGCGGCGCGCGGCGGGTCCGCGGCCTCGTCGCCGGCGCCGCGGGCAGCGGC
>RFGE01000244.1 GCA_003696105.1 Deltaproteobacteria bacterium
CGCCCCCGCACTCGCCGGCGCCGCGCCGAGCGCGACCGCCCCCGCCACGCCGCGCGCTCTCGCCCCCGCACTCGCCGGCGCCGCGCCGAGCGCGACCGCCCCCGCCACCGGGCACGCGCCAGCCCCGGCCGGTCCGCCCGAGCCGCCGCCTCCCCCAACCGGAGCCGCCGGCGGCGCTCCGGACGCGTGGCGCGGCGCGCTCCAGCGCAAGACGACCACCGTCATGATCGCGTTCCTCGCAATCTGCGCCGCCGGCCTACCGTTCATGGCCGCGGTTGCGCGCACGCGCACCGCGTTCGCCGCCGCCGCGACGTGCGTAGCCGGCATCGCGGCCATCACCGCGGTGCAACTCATTCGCGCGCGCCGTGGCGCACTCGATCAACTGGACTGGCCGTGGGCCGTCGTCGCCGCACTGTGTGCGGGACCGGCGTATCTGTTCGGGCTCAACGCGGGGTTTGCCGCCGTCCTCGCGGTCGGACTGTTCTCCAACGGAGGGTTTACCGCCGCGCAGCGCAACCCGGCTGCGCCGGCGATCCCCCTCGCCGTAGTCGTATCGCAGGGCGCCCTGCTGGCGCTCATCGTCGCCGGAGTCGTCCCCGACGACGGCCTGGCGCCGTTGTATCCGACGCCCGACACGCCGCGGTGGGAACCGGTGATTGCACACGCCATGGTACAAGGCGTGTACCTGTCCGCCCACGCCGCCGGCTTCGTCGTCGATCGCGCGCACAGCCGCATGCTCGAACTCGCGGTGCAATCCGAGGCGGCAGCCGCGCATCATCGAGCACTCCTGTCGGCCGCGCGCGCGCAATTACACCGCGCTCTGGTCGGCACCGCCGACGGCGTGTTCGTCGGCCACCGGGTGGGAGACTATGAACTCACGGAATTTCTCGGGCGTGGCGGCATGGGCGAGGTCTACCGCGGCATCCACGTCGGGGAAGGCCCGGCCGCCGCGGTCAAGTTGATCCGGGCCGACCGCTTCGGCGACGCCGCGGCCGTTCGACTCTTCGTTCGCGAAGCGTCGGTGCTGTCGCGCATCGATAGCCCGTACGTCGCCCGCGTCTACGCGACCGGAGGCGGCGACGGCGACATTCCGTACATCGCGATGGAACTGCTCACCGGCAACACGCTCGCCGGCGTCCTGCGCGATCGCGATACGCTGTCGCCGGAGGCGCTCGAGCGCCTCGTTCACGACGTCGGCCGCGGGCTCGAAGCGGTGCACTCGATCGGGATCATTCACCGCGATCTCAAGCCGCACAACGTCATGCTCGTACGCGATCCCGAGCCGCGCTGGAAGCTGGTCGACTTCGGGATCGCGCGATGGCTCGACAAGGCCAGCGATCACACGACGCGCGATCTCGTCGTCGGCACCCCGCCCTACATGGCGCCCGAGACCATCCTGGGCCGCCCGGTCGACGCGCGCGCCGACCTGTACAGCTTCGGGTTGCTCATCTACCGCGCCGTCGTCGGCCGGCCCGCGTTCTCATCGGCCGACCCGCTCGGCGTGCTGGACGAGGCGCGGCGCGGACCGCCCAACCCGCGCGACTACGTCGATCTGCCCACCGACGTCGAACTCGCGCTGCGGATCGCGATCGCGTACGACCCGGCCGATCGGTTCGCCGATGCGGCCACGATGCGCCATGCGTTCGCCGCCGCCCTGGCCGGCTCGCTGCCGCCGGCGCTGCGCCGGCGCGGCCGCGCGCTGCTCGCTCGATGCCCGTGGGCAACCGCTGCGGTGCGGTAACGCGGCGCGCCGGCACGTGACGCGGCGCGACACCGGCGGCGGGGGAACCGCACACCGCCGGTTGCAGACCGCGGTCGGCATCGGCTCGGCGCGAGACCGGAGTTTCGCGTCGTTGCCAGCGGTCTGGCCGTTGCACTGGAGCCGCTCGCTGCCCGCGGCAGCGCGTTGCCGAATCAGGAGGTGTCATGAGCCGCATCAATTCCGACCGCCGCACGATTGCGCCATCTTGCGTCGCCGCGCTCGTCGCCGTCGCAACCGCGCTAGCGGCCTGCGCCGGCGAGATCACCGGCGGCGCCGGCGCGGGTTCCGATCGCGCCGACGACGTGCTCGTCCTCGAGGGCGGGGAACTGGCGACCGAGCTCGCGACGTCCCCGATCCGCGAGGCATCCGCGCCGTTCGTTCGCGCCGGCGCGATCTGGGAGGGCGACCGTCCCGGCGCGTTCGAGATCGCGGCGAGCCCGGACGGCGCCACGTGGTCCGACTGGCGACCGCTCACGGTCGACCACGTCGAACTCGAAGCGACCGGCGGATTCGTCGGCCAGATCGAGTGGGACGAGCCGATGAACTACTTCCGACTGCGGGCCGCCGACGGCCGCGCCGACTACCTGCGGCTCGAGTTGTTCGACTGGCGGCTGTCCGAGGGGGTCGAAGGTGGCATCGAGGGCGGCGGCGACGACGGCGAACGTGACGGTTCCGGGACCAGCTTCGCGCCCGGCCCCGGCGGCGTCTCCGTTGCGCCGCGTTCGGCGTGGGGCGCGCGCAGCCACCGCTGCAGCGCGCGCATCGGCACCGTGTATCGGATGGCGATTCACCACACCGAGACGCCCACCGACGACAGCCTGTCGCCCGAGGCGCGCCTGCGCAACATCCAGAGCTACCACATGAACGTGCGCGGCTGGTGCGACATCGGCTACCACTACCTGATGTCGCGCGACGGGCGGCTGTGGCAGGGGCGCCCCGACCACCTGCTCGGCGCCCACGCCGGCGGCGCGAACACCGGCAACATCGGGATTGCGGCGATGGGGTCGCACGACGCGACGCCGATCACCGACCGCCAGGTGGACTCGCTGGCGGCACTCGTGGCAGCGCTGGCGCGCGAACACGGCGTCCCGATCGACCGCAGCCGGATCAAGGGTCACCGCCAGTACAAGTCGACCTCCTGTCCGGGCAATGCGCTGTACGCGCAGCTCGACGACATCGTCGCGCGCGCTGCGTCCGGTGACTCGAACCCGCCGGGCGACTCGGGAGACCCCGGCGGAGCGTGCGATCGCGGCCCATTCGCATCGGACGGCCCGTGGTCGTGCGACGGCCTCACCGGCACGACCACCAACCCGGAAGACGTGTATTTCACGACGTCGTTCGGCTGCTGGGTCGACGAAGCCGGCGTCGCACACGGAGATGCCGGCGACAATTGCGAGCCCGCCTGTCCGCTGTCTTCCATCGGCTGCGAGGGCCTCGACGGACCCGACTGCGAACGCAAGATCAACTGGTACGCGGCAGGCGCAGACCGTTTCGGCTGCGGCACGAAACTCCGAGTGACCAACCCGGACAACGGCCGATCTGCGATCCTGATGGTGATCGACCGCGGACCGAACTGTGCGGTCGAGCGGACGGTCGATCACTGGGTGCTCGACGTCTCGTCGCGCGCGTCCGACTATCTGTTCGGCGGCCCAACGTCGGCGACCGAACGCGCGGACGTCATCGTCGACGTCGCGCCCGCGGCAGCGCCGGTCGGACCGGCGGATGCCGGCGTGTGCACCGCGGAGCCCGGCGATGGCAGCCCGGCCGAGTTCGTCACCGTGCGCGGCATCCTGTACGAAGGAGCCGACACGTCGCGGCGCATCAGCGGTGCCACCGTAACACTCGGCGAGCGATCCACCCGGACCGACGCCGCGGGCGAATGGTCGTTCGCCGACGTCCCCGCCGGCACGTTCACGGTGACGGCATCGGCCCCCGGCTATCAGACCCGATCGATCACGCGAGCGACCTATGCATCGGAAACGTGGGCGAGCTTCGGGTTGTCGCCGATCGACGCGACGACCGGCAGCGCAGTCTTGCAGGGCGTCGTGTACTACGGCGGCGACAGCGGCAACCGCATCCCAGGCGCGGCCATCGAGTTGTCCACCGGCCAGACGGCCACCGCCGACGACAACGGGTTCTACCGGATCGAGGATCTGCGTGCCGGCAGGGTGACGATCACCGCGAGCGCGCCGGGTTGGACGACGGCCAGCGTCACGCGCGACCTCGCCGACGGCGAAACCGTATGGGGCAGCGTCCAACTCGAACGCACCGGCGGAGGCACCAGCGGGGATCCCGCCGCGACGAGCGTTTGCTACGGCGACGGCAGCGTGTGCCTGCCGCTCGTGCGGGTGGACCCGTACACCTACCCGTCGCCGTTGAACGCGAACTACCGCGAGCCGACCCAGTACATCGACATGGACGACCCCGCGGTCGATGTCGGCGCGCGCGTCGCCCCCAACTTCAAGCTCGGCGAATTGTGCGTCCGCTCCAAGGGACGCTATCAGGTCATGCAGCCGCACGCCGTCGCGAAGCTCCAAGCGGTGCGCGACGCGGCGGGGATTCCGCTGGTGATCAACTCCGGGTTCCGGTCGCCGCCATACAACGCGAGCGTCGGCGGGGCGACCCGCTCGCGCCACATGTACGGCGATGCGTTCGACATCATGCCGGGTTCGATCGGACAGGACCGGCTCATGGACATCTGCCGGTCGCTCGGCGCGGGCTACGTCGCGAAGTACACGAGCGGGCACGTCCATTGCGACTGGCGCAACGACGCGGTCGACGCGCGGTTCTTCGGCGCAGCCTTCGCACCCGAGACGCCGGCGTGGTCTGCCGCCGACCTGACCGCCGACATCGTCGCCCGCGGCGACGGCTCGTACGAGGCGCCGGCGACCGGCTACGACGAGACGGAAGGCGACCTCACGCGCGACTGGACGGCGTACGCGGTCGACGGCCGCGTGCTCGCGACCGGCAGCGGCCCGACGTTCCTGCCGCCGCCCGGCACGCACACCCTGCGCGTCGACATCGGTGGCATCGTCGAAGTCGAGCGGACGATCGCGGCGCGACGCGAGTGACGCAGCGTCGCCGACGACGCGCAGCGCGGCCGGCGACGCGCAGCGCGGCCGGCGACGCGCAGCGCGGCCGGCGACGCGCAGCGCGGCCAGCGCGTCAGCGGGGCACGAAGCCGGAGGTCGCGAGCAGCTCGATCATGGCGTCGACGCAGCGATCGACGTCTTGCGCCGCCGTGTCGAGCCGCAACGCGGGGGCCTCGGGCGCCTCGTACGGCGCGCTGATCCCGGTGAACTGCGGTATCTCGCCGGCGCGCGCCTTCTTGTACAGTCCCTTGGGGTCGCGCTGTTCGCACACGTCGAGCGGCGCGTCGACGAACACCTCGAAGAAGCGGTCGGCGCCGACCGCATCGCGCGCGCGCGCGCGATCGGCCCGGTAGGGCGAGATGAACGACGTGATCGTGACGACGCCCGCGTCGGCGAACAGCGCCGCCACCTCGCCGAGCCGGCGGATGTTCTCGGTGCGATCCTCGGGCGAGAACCCGAGATCGCTGTTGAGCCCGTGCCGGACGTTGTCCCCGTCGAGGACGAACGCGAATCTGCCCGCGTCGACGATGCGTTTTTCGAGCGCATAGGCGAGCGTCGACTTGCCGGCGCCCGATAGCCCCGTGAGCCACACGACGGCGCCGCGCTGGCCGAGGCGAGCGGCGCGCTCGTCTGGCGACAGCAGAGGATTGTGTCTCGTCAGATTCCGGTTCACTGCCATCTGCAATTCCTGCGTCCGGGCAGTTAATACTAGACTCGACGCGATGTCGACCCTCGTCGGGGCGAGCGGGTGGGACGCATGGATCGCCGCCGGCACCGTCGCCGCCGTGTTCGCGGCGATGGCCGCGACGCGCGTGGCGCCCTACCTGCTGCTGCTCGGCGGCCTGGCCGTCCTGCTGGTCGCGGGCGTCATCGGCCCGGGCGACGCGCTCGCCGGGTTCGCGAACGAGGGCGTCGCCACCGTCGGATTGCTGTTCGTCGTCGCCGCCGGCCTGCGCGAGACCGGCGTGCTCGACTTGCTCATCGTCCCGTTGCTCGGCCGCCCGCGGACCGAACGCGGCGCGCGCGGCCGCCTGATCGCGCCGGTCGCGGCCGCGAGCGCGTTCCTCAACAACACGCCGCTGGTCGCGATGATGCTGCCGGTGGTGTTGGACTGGGCGCGGCGCGCGCGGGTGCCCGCGTCCAAGCTGCTCATTCCGCTGAGCTACGCATCGATCCTCGGCGGCATGTGCACGCTGATCGGCACGAGCGCCAACCTGGTGGTCAACGGCATGCTGATCGACGCCGGTCATGGCGGCCTCGGATTGTTCGACCTTGCGGCGGTCGGCGTCCCGTGTGCTGTCGTCGGGCTCGCGTATCTGTGGCTCGGCGTCGGGCCGCTGTTGCCCGCCCGCGGCGAAGTCGCCGACGCGCTCGAGGATCCGCGCGAGTACACGGTCGAAATGGTCGTCGCGGCCGGCAGCCCGCTCGCCGGCAAGACGGTGGAGCAGGCTGGACTGCGGTCGCTGCCGGGCGTCTTCCTCGCCGAGATCCACCGCGGCGGCCGCGTCATTCCGGCGGTCGGCCCGGGCGAACGGCTCGAGGCCGGCGACCAACTCGTGTTCGTCGGGCTCGTCGACTCCGTGGTCGATCTACAAAAGCGGCCGGGGCTGGTGCCGGCCACCGAGCAGGTGTTCAAACTCGACGCGCCGCGCGCCGACCGCTGGTTCATCGAAGCGGTCGTGTCGCACCGGTGCCCCATCGTCGGCAACACGATCCGCGACGGCGCGTTCCGCACCCGCTACAACGCGGTGGTCATCGCAGTGGCGCGCGGCGGCGAGCGCATCGACCGCAAGATCGGCGACATCGTGCTGCAGCCGGGCGACGTGCTCTTGCTCGAGGCGCCGCCGGCGTTCGTCGACCAGCACCGCAACAGCAACGACTTCTATCTGGTGAGCCGCGCGACCGACGCGCAGCCGCCGCGGCACGACCGGGCGTGGCTCGCGGTCGGAGTGCTCGCGGCGATGATCGCGCTCGTCCTCGGCTCCGTGCTGTCGATGTTCGTGGCGGCGCTGTGCGCCGCCGGCGCGATGTTGCTGCTGCGGTGCTGCAACGAGGAAGCGGCGCGGCGATCCGTGGACTGGCAGGTCCTGCTCGCCATCGCGGCGGCGTTCGGCCTCGGCCGCGCGCTGGATCGCACCGGTGCCGCGAGCGCGATCGCGCACGGTCTCGTCGGAGTCGCCGGCGACGATGCGTGGTGGGCGTTCGCGGCCGTGTGCATCGCGACCACTCTCCTCACCGAAGTCGTCACGAACGCCGCCGCGGCGGTGGTGATGGTGCCGATTGCGTTGCAGACCGCCGCGGGCCTGGGCGCCGACCCGATGCCGTTCGTCGTGGGCATCATGATCTCGGCGTCGGCGGCGTTCGCGACGCCCCTGGGCTATCAGACCAATCTGATGGTGTACGGCCCCGGCGGTTACCGCCTGACGGACTTCGTGCGCGCGGGCGTACCGTTGAGCGCGCTGGTCCTCGCGACCAACATCGCGCTCACGCCGCGAGTGTGGCCGTTTTGACCGCTCGCCCGGCCGCGGCGCTATCGCGTCGCCCCGCGCATCAGGGCTCGCAGCTCGTTCCACACCGCAACCGGATCGAATCCGAGCAGGTCGACCGGGTCGAGTCCGGCGCTGCGCAGCTGCGCGCGCGCTTGCCGCGCCACGCCACCCGCGACCGCACGCGCCGACTCGCGCGCCGCGCGCGGCAGCAGGCGCGACAGCGACCGCGCCGCCGCGCCGGCGGTCCCCGCGACCGCCGCTCCCCCGGCGAGCGCCGACAGCCACAGCGGCGCCGGATCGACGATCACGTGTTTGCGCGCGATCTCGCGGCCGAGTTGATCGGGCGGACCGCCGAGGATCCGCGCGACGGCGCCGCGCTCGAAGAACACGCCGATCGACGGCGGGTCGAACCGCTCGTCGACGACGTCGAGGATGCGGCGGTAGCGGCTGCGCCAATCGCGCGCCACGTGGCGCGCGTCGATCGCGTCGGCGATGCCCATGTGCGTGGTCGCGAACACGATGTCGCCCGCCTCCTTGCTCGCAATGATCGACGCAAACAGGTCGGACGCGCCGTCGTCGAAGGCATAGGCGACGATCGCGGTCCCGTCGGGGACGAGCGCGTCGAACGCCCGCTGCAGCACGTCGCCGTCCGGCGCCGGCAGTACGCTCGCCAGCGGTGGATCGACGTGAACCAGGCCGCGCCGCGCGGCGCGCAGCACCGCCCCCCACGCGGTGGCAGCCGTCGCGACGAAGTCGTCTCCCGAACCGATGCGAGAGTCGATGTCGCCGGCGATCGCGGCCAGCGCGCCGGGCTCGAGCGCGACCAGTACGGCCGCACCCGCCTGCCGGCGCGCCGCCGCGAGCGCGCGCCGGTGCGTCCCGCGCCAATCCACCGCGACCGGCCCGCGGCCGACGACCACCGCGCGCTCGAGGCGGTCGCCGTCGCAAAACGCGAGCGCGACCGGCAGCCGTTGCGCGAGGCCGGGCGGCGCCACGAGCGCGAGCCAATTGGCCCACTGGTCCGCGTCGAGGTCGACCAGTTCGACGTCCTGGGACAGCACGTCCACAGTGTACGCTGGCGCGCGGCCGCGTTGTATGGTCGACGCGATGGTGCGCGTGGCGGTCATCGGCGCCGGGGCGTGGGGCATCAACCACGTCCGCACGTTTGCGCGGTTGCGCGAGTGCGAGCTGGTGCTCGTGTGCGAGCGGGACGAGGCGCGCCGGCGCCGCGCTGCCGCGATCGCGCCGGGCGCGCGGCTCGGCGCGCGCCTTTCCGACGCGCTCGAGGCCGACGACGTCGATGCGGTCGTGCTGGCGACGCCGGCGGCGCACCACGCCGACCACGCGCGGGCGGCGCTGCGCGCCGGCAAGCACGTGCTGGTCGAAAAGCCGCTCGCGCTGCGGGTCGCGGACGCCGAGGCGGTCATCGCTGCCGCCGCACGCGCGGGCCGCACGCTGATGGTCGGCCACTTGATGCTGTACCACCCGGCGTTCCTGCGCCTGGTCGACGTCGTGCGCGCCGGCGACCTCGGTCGCGTGCTGTACGCGTATGCCGTGCGCGTCAACCTCGGCCGACTCCGGCGCGACGAAAACGCGCTGTGGAGCCTCGGACCGCACGACGTGTCCATGTTGCTGTACGCGCTCGGCGCCGTGCCCGAGTCCGTGTCGGCGCGCGGCGGCTGCTACCTGCAGCCCGGGGTCGAAGACGTGGTGTTCGTCAACCTGCGGTTCCCGGGCGGGACGGTCGCGCAGATTCACCTGTCGTGGCTGGATCCGCGCAAGGAACGGCGGCTCACCGTCGTCGGCGACCGCAAGATGATCGAACTCGACGACACGCACCCGACGGAGAAGCTGCGCATCCACGACAAGGGCTACGACGTCCCCCCCGCGTTCACCGAGTACGACCAGTTCCTGCAGATCCGCCACGGAGACACGCTGATACCGCGCGTCGACATGGTCGAGCCGCTCGAACTCGAGTGCCGCCACTTCGTCGAATGCGTGGCCACGGGTGCCACTCCGCGGTCGGACGGCCGCACGGCGGTGAACGTCGTGCGCGTGCTCGAGGCGGCCCAGGAAAGCCTCGCTGGCGATGGCGCTCCTGTGACGATCCGGCCGGAGGCCGACCATGCATGACGATGTGCTGCTGGCGGACAGCGCGCGCTGGTGGCTCGTCGCGCACGCGATCGTCGGGGGCGCGCTCGTCGGCGCAGCCACGCACATGGCCGTGTGGACGCGCAGCTATTGGCGGCGCGACACCGCCCGGCACCGGGGCGTGCGCCGGTTCGCGGTCCTCACCGCCGCGCTGTTCGCGCTCAACTTCGCCATCGGCCTCGCGATCTACCCGGTCTACAAGGTGCGCGTGCGGGTCGCCTACCTCGACGACCCGGGCGCGGCGTTGCCGCTGTACGAGACGACCTCGCGCGTCGCGCGCTGGTTCGACGTCAAGGAACACGCGATCGCGATCGGTTTTGCCGTCGCCGTCGCTCTCGCGGCGATCGTGCTGGCGTGGCGGCCGTCTCGCGACGGCCGCGACATCGCGCCCGCGGTCGCGGGCCTGGCATGGCTCGTGTGCGCCGCGACCTGGTTCGCGGCCATCGTCGGGCTCGTCACCACGTCGTACCGCGCGATCGGGTCGTAGCGCCGGCCGTGGTGCCGGCCTTCTATTCGCCGGCGTCGAGAACCTCGCGCAGCTTGCGCAACAGCGCGCCGCCGGAAAACGGCTTTTGAATGAACGCGATGCCGTCGTCGAGCAGGCCGCGGTGCGCGATCGTGTTCTCGGTATAGCCGCTCATGTACAACACGCGCAGGCGCCGGTCGCGGCGGCGCAGTTCGTCCGCCACGTCGCGAACCGACCGTCCGGGCACGATGACGTCGGTGAGCAGCGCGTGAATGCGGCCGTCATGGCCGTCGGCGACGCGCACCGCCTCGTCCCCGTCGGCCGCCTGCAGCACACGGTAGCCGCCCGCGCGCAACAGCCGCACCGTCGCCCGCCGGACGGCGTCGTCGTCCTCGATCAGAAGCACCGTCTCTTCGCCGGTCTCGCGCTGCGGCGCCGGCGTCTCTCGGCCGGCCGCGGCCGGCTTACTCGCGACGCGGGGAAGATAGATCTTGAACGTCGTGCCGACGCCGACCTCGCTGTACACCCAGATGAACCCGCCGGACTGCTTGACGATGCCATAGACGGTCGCCAGACCGAGGCCAGTGCCGCGTTCGCGGTCCTTCGTGGAAAAGAACGGCTCGAAGATGCGGTCGCGGATGTCGGGTGCGATCCCGGTGCCGGTGTCCGTCACCGCCAGCAGCACGTAATCGCCCGGAGGCACGGCGACCGGTTTACGGGAGCCGTAGTCCGATCCGAGGGTGACGTTGCTCGTCTCGATCGTGATCGTGCCCCCGTCCGGCATCGCGTCGCGCGCATTGACCGCCAGGTTGATGAGCACCTGGTCGAGTTGGCTGACGTCCACCGACACCGCGCCGAGGTCCTCGGCCAACGACGTGACGAGGTCGACGTCCTCGCCGATGAGCCGGCGCAGCAGGGAGGACACCGCGACCACGACGTCGTTGAGGTTGGCCACGCGCGGGTCGAGCAGCTGGCGGCGGCTGAACGCGAGCAGTTGGGACGTCAGCCGGGCGGCGCGCTCGGCGGCGCCGAGGATCTCGGCGACGTCTGCTTGCTGTTGCGAGTCCGCGGGCAGGCTGTTGCGCAAAAACGCCCCGTAGCTCTGGATCACGGTGAGGACGTTGTTGAAGTCGTGAGCGACGCCGCCGGCGAGCCGCCCGACCGATTCCATCCGCTGCGCGGCGACCATCTGCCGCTCGAGTGCGCGGCGCTCGGCGAGATCGGTGATCCAGTACAGCGCGAGCCGCGCCCGGACGGTGTCGACCGTCGACCGCGTGACGCTCACGGGACGCTCGTCGCCGTCGCAGCGAACGGCGACCTCGTCGCCATCCGGGTCGCGACGCCCCGGAAGGAACTCGTCCACCCGGCGCCACAGCAGCCCGCCCGGGGCCGCGCCGAACAGCTTCTCCGCGGCCGGATTCGCGAGCGTGATCGCGCCGGTGTCGTCGGCGACGAGGACGCCGGCCGGCGCGGCGGCGAGCGCGACCCGGAACTGCTCTTCGGCGTGGTGGCGGTCGATCGCCCGGTCGACCGTCGCGACCAGCAGGTCGTCGTGCAGGTCGTCGAGGGCGAGCACGTCGATCGCGCCCGCGGCGAGCGCGCGCGCAGCGCCGGCGCCGCCGCCGCGCTTGA
>RFGE01000245.1 GCA_003696105.1 Deltaproteobacteria bacterium
GGGCGCGACCCGGGCCGCCACGACGGCGAACTCCGCCGCGAACGCGCGCGCGTCGCGGTCGATGCCGGCGATGCGGCGCTGGCGCTCGTCGATGGCCTGCCGCCGGCCCACGACCTCCCGCACGCGGTCGATCAGCGCGGCGACCACCTCCGGCTTCTGCCCGGCGTCGACACCGACGGCCTCGGTCGCAGCGGCCCACCGCGCCTGCCAGTCGCCGACGGCGCCGGCCACGTCGGCCGCGCGGCGCTCGGCGTCGGCGACGCGGCGCGCGGCCGCCTCGAGGTCGCGGTCCAGCTCGCGGCGCCGCTGGGCGCGCGCCTCCGCGCGCGCGAGCGCGTCCGCCACGCGCGCGCGCGCGTCGTCGAGCGCCCCGGCGCCGGCCAGGTCGACCGGCTCGCCGGCGCTCGCCAGCGCGCCGGCGCACGCGTCGCGCAGGGCGTCGCGCCGGTCGCACAGCTCGCGCAGGGCGCGCTCGGCGTCCCGCGCGGCGCCGTCGGCCGCCAGCACCTCGGCGCGTCGCTGCAGCCACCGGCGCATCTCGGCCGGCGGCCGCGGATCGAGGCCCTCCCACAGCGCGCGCCACTCGGCGTCGGCCTCGGCCCGGCGACGCTCGCAGGCGGCGAGGTCGGCCTCGGCGCGCTCGAGGCGGACCTCGGCCGCGGCCCGCGCCGCCTCGAGCGCCGCGCGCCGGCCGGCGCGCTCGGCGTCCGACCGCAGGGCGTCGGCGACGTGGTCCGCGTCGCGCACGGCCGCGGCGAACCGCTCGGCCAGCGCCTCGGGTCCGCCGGCGCCGGCCGGCGCGCCGTCGAGCCACGCGGCCCGCACCTCGCGCCACAGGGCGTCGCGGCGAGCGCGCGCCTCGCCCACGTCGGCGGCCGTCGGCACGGGGCCGTCGGCCGCGAGCGCGCGCAGCTCGGCGCCGGCCTCGTCGATCGCCGCCCGCGCCCGCCGCGCCGCCTCGCGCGCCTCCTGCTCGGCCGCGGCGATCCGGTCGAACCGGTCGCCGAACGCGGCGATCGTGTCCGCATCAACCACGGCGAGCGCCGCGAGCGCCGCGACGTCTCCCGCCCAGTGGGGCAGCTCCGCCAACGCCCGGTCGCGCGCACGCGCCGTTTCCGCGGCGCGCCGCTCGGCCTCCGCGATGCGCGCGTCCACATCGCCGGCGCGCAGCGCGTCCTCGTGGGCGCGCCGCAGCGGGACCGGATCGACGACCTCGCCCAGCTCGGCGCGCGCGCGCTCGGTGTCGGCCAGCGCGCGGCGCGCCTCGTCGAGTTCGCGCGCGGCCTGTTCGCGCCGCTCGGTGAGGCGCGCGAACTCGTCGGCCAGCGCCCGGATCTGCTCCCGCGCCGGCGCATCGAACCGCTCGGACTCGGCGGCCGCGCGGAGCTGCCCGAGGTCGGCCAACGACGCGTCGAGCTCGCGCCGCAGCGACGCGACCTCGCCGGCCAGCTTGCCGCGATCGGCCAGCGCTTGCGCCACCGCCGCCGCCCGCCGCGCGAACTCGGCGATGGCGCGCGCTTCGGCCCGCACCGCCGGGTCGACCGCGATGCCATCGCGTTCGGCCGCCTTGCGCTCGCGGTCGGCGGCGAACCGCTCGCGCTGGCGGGTCCGCTCGCGCAGCGCCGCCTGCAGCTCGCGCCGCTCGGCGGCCGCCTCGTCTGACACGTCCGGCACCCCGGCCAGATCGGCCAGCTCCGCCTCGATCTCGCGCAACTCGGCGACGAGCGGCACCGCGCGGCGCAGCGTCCGCGCCCGCTCGCGATCGCGCGCCGCGGCCGTACGCGCCGCCTGCGCCGCCGACAGCTCGGCCGCCGCCGCGTCCCTCCGCCGCGCGGCGTCGGCGTACGCCTGCGGTTTCAGCGCGGCATCCCGGATTCGCTTGTCCGCCTGCCTGCAGGCCGCGATCGCCCTGGCCAGCGGACGCGCCGTGGCCCGCGGCGAAAACAGCGCGTCGGCCTGCTCGCGCAGCCTGCGCAACAGCTTCGGCAGATCGCCCAGGCCGATCCCCGCGCCGAACAGCAGGTCCGCCAGCCCGCCCCCGGCGAGCGCCTCGCCGCCCGCGACCAGCTTGGCGTGGTCCAGCCCGTACATCTGGTCGAACAGCTCCGCCGTGACGCCGCCGAGCACGCGGGCGAGCGCTCCGTCGGCCACGGGCGCGCCGTCGGGGTTCGCCAGCGTGTTCTTGCGGCCCTTGCGCCGCACGACGGCGAGGCGCTCGCCGTCGCCGTATTCGATCACCGCGCCGATGCGCAGCGCCCGTTTGTCGTGGACGTGGTCGTCCCGGGTGCGCTCGTCGATGCCGAACAGCAGGCCGCGCACCGCGCGCAGCGCCGTGCTCTTGCCCGCCTCGTTCGGCCCGTAGATCACGTGGAAGTCGCACGGGCCGGTAAACCGCAACGTGCGATCGGTAAACGGACCGTACGCGATCAGGTTCAGTTCGGCGAACCTCACCGGCCGCCCTCCACCAGATGCGCGAGCAACAGCTCGCCGGCGTCCGCCACCAGGCGCCGGATCGTGTCGTCGTCGGCGAGGTCGAACGGCTCGTCGCCGGCGACCACCGCCGGCGGCAACTTGGCCGCCAGCGGCGCGAGCGCGCGCTTGCACGACGCGATCAGCTCCGCGTCGGCCGCCCCGTCGCGCAGCGCCCGGATCAGCGCGCCGATCGCGTCGTCCCGCGCCGCGAGCCGGTCGCGGTCCACCGGCGCCCGCGTGCGCCACCGGACCTTCTCGATCCACGCGTCGACGCCGCAGTCCGCCGCGGCGGCGATCACCTCGTGACGCCAGCGGTCCGCGTCGGTCGCCAGCTCGTGGTGCGCCCGCGTCGCGCCGGAGAACGTCGCGCGCACCGCGAGCGTGCGGCCGTCGGCCGCCTCGGCCGCGCGCCGGAGTTTTCCGGCGAACCGCTCGATCAACTCGCCGGCGGTGTCGTCCTCGCCCGCGTCGACGTCGATCGCGACCCAGCGCGCCACGTCGACCGGCCAGTGCTCCACCCGCGCGATCGCGCCGTCGGCCACGGTCACCAGCGCGACCCCCTTCGGGCCGGTCTCGCGCGCGTGGCGCCCCTGGATCGTCCCCGGCATGACCACCCAGGGATCGCGGTGGTGCACCTCGAACGTGTGCATGTGTCCGAGCGCCCAGTACTGGTAGCCGCTGCGGACGAGGTCGTCGACCGAACAGGGAGCGTACGGCGACGCGCCCGCCGCCCCCGCCAAATCCGTGTGGAGCACGCCGATGTTGAGCAGGCCGGGGATGGGCGGCGGATAGGCGGCCGCGAGATTGTCCGTCACCTCGCGCCGGGCGTAGCTCTGGCCGTGCAGCGCGACGCCGAGGTCGTCGAGCACGACCGTCTCCGGACGGCGATGGTCGAACGTGCCGACCCCCTCGGGCAGCGTCAGCTCGCGCGTGACCCGGCTCACCGCATCGTGATTGCCGCGCACCAGGAACACGCGCGCGCCCGCGTCCACCAGGCGCGCGAGCTGCCGGCGAAAGAACAGCCCGGTGTTGAAGTCGCGCCAGTCGCCGTCGAACAGGTCGCCCGCGAACACGGCAAGCCGCACGCGCTGTTCGCACGCCAGGTCGACCGCGCGCTCGAGTGCGCGGCGGCTCGCGTCGCGCATCTCCTCGACCGGCGCGCCGTCGTAGCGGTCGAGCCCGACCAGCGGCGCGTCCAGGTGCAGGTCCGCGGCGTGCAAAAACGTCCAGGTGGGATCGGTCATGGTGCCTCGCGTCGGTTGACTGCCTCGGCGCGCCGGAGCGTTCGCACCGGCACGCACCCGTTACCAGCGTCCACACCGGACGGACGCGCACGCGCCGCGTTGCCGCGTTTCCCAAGCGATATCGCCGCCATCGTCGCCAGCTTGCCCGCTAGGAGGCTGTTGCGTATCGGCGCGCCAGCGAGGTTGCGAGATGCGAGGCGAGGTTCGGCGCACGCCCGTAGCGCACGAGGGCGCGTATACACATACGGTACCGAAGGGCGCGACAACGTACGCCGAAGATCGCATGCAGATCGCGACCGCAGCCAGCGGCTATGCGCAACAGCCTCCTAGGCGTTTGTAGCGGACCGGCCCGCGGGCGTCCACCCCCGGCGGTCACCGCGCCGTGCGCGGCGGGTGCGGCGGCGCGATGCCGAGTTCGTCCAGACGCGCGATCACCTGCTGCAGGTCCTGCCACGCCTCGCGCTTCTTGTCGGGCGACCGCAGCAGGAACGCCGGGTGGAACGTCGGCATCACCGGGCGGCCGCGGAACGACTGCCAGCGGCCGCGCAGGCGGCTGATCGGTGCGCGCGTGCGCAACAGCAGGTGCGCCGCCGGGCGCCCGAGCGTGACGATCACCTTCGGATCGATCGCCTCGATCTGGCCGAACAGGAACGGCTCGCACGCCTCGATCTCGTCCGGCTCCGGGTCGCGGTTGTTCGGCGGGCGACACTTGACGACGTTCGCGATGTACACGCGGCTGCGCGTCCACCCCATCGCGGCGATCATCTTGTCGAGCAGCTGGCCGGCCGGGCCGACGAACGGCTCGCCGCGCCGGTCTTCCTCGGCGCCCGGCCCCTCGCCGACGAACATCAGCGGCGCGTTCGGATCGCCGACGCCGAACACGATGGTGCGCCGGCCCGCGTGCAGCTTGCAGCGCGTGCAGTCGCCGAGTTCGGCCCGCACCGCCGCCAGGCGCGCGGCGCGGTCGGTCCCGGCGGGCGCCGCCGCCGGGGCCGCGGCGTCGCCGAGCCCCGCGGGGGCCGGCGCATCCGCCGGCGCGCCGTCGCCGCCGGCGTCCGGCCGATGGCGCCGCGGCGCCGGCCCGGCCGGCGCCGACCACGCGCCGGTCCGCGCGCGCCACGCCAGGTGCGCGCGAAACCCGGTGACCAGGGCGCGCAGTTCGTCTGCCGGATCGCGGTCGGTCATGCCCTCGACCAGCTATAGCGGGCCGCGGCGCCCGGACGCAACCGCCGCGCCGGCGAAACGCGCGCGCCGCGGCTGCCGGCTACGGCTCGAACGCCACCGCGCCCAACGGCGTAAAGCCGTCCACCTCGACGCCCGGCAGCGCGATCGCGTCCAGCACGTCGCCGCCGGGACCGACGAGCGCGACCGTCACGTCGTAGGTTCCCCCGGCCAGCGGCCCGGTCCGCGCGATGCCCGCGTAACACGACAGCCGCCACTGCGCGCGTTCGCCCGCGACGGCGTCCGCGTCGATCCGCACTTCGGTTGCACCTGCATCCACACACGACACGACCTGGCCGCCGGCGCGGATCGACCATTCGAGATCGATCTGCCCCACCCCGGCGACTCGCTCCCCCACGGCGGCGGGCTCGGCCGCGCACGCCGTGACAGCCAGCGCCAACGAAATCACTATCCTAGCCC
>RFGE01000246.1 GCA_003696105.1 Deltaproteobacteria bacterium
AGTCTTGACATGCGATTTTTTGCCGCCGGTCGCCCGCGCTCCCGTCGCCGGTACCGACTTTCGGTGGGTTCCGGTCAACGTCGACGGCCTTGACATTTTCGCGGTCGCGCCTCTCGCCACGCCCGGCGCCGACCGGTCTCGGCCGCGGCGATTTCGCGGTCCCAATACGATGTATCAGCAACCGTTTGTACAGCGGCCGCGGTCGCGCGGCCGCCGTCTCGTCGCTAGGAGGCTGTTGCGTATAGGCGGCCCAGCGAGGTTGCGACATGCGAGGCGAGGTTCGGCGCACGCCCGCAGTGCACGAGGGCGCGTATCCACATACGGCACCGAAGGGCGCGAGGACGTACGCCGACGATCGCCCGCAGATCGCGACCGCAGCCAGCGGCTGTGCGCAACAACCTGCTAGCCGTCGGCCGCGAACGGCAGCTCGCGAATCCGCGTCAAGTCGTCGCCGTCGTTGGCCGGCCGCGACATCTCGCCCGCGAGCGCCTCCAGCTCCTCGATCTCGAGGATCATGTCGTCGTCGATCGACAGCAGATCGTCGGCGTCGTGCGCGCGCGGTCGACGCCGATCGGACGTACGCCGCTCGCGCGGAAACACCCGCGTGTCCGGTTTGCCCACGCGCCGCGACGCTCGCCGCCGATCGCGCTCCAGCGCGCGGCGAATCCCGGCGAGCGTCTGCGGAAGCGGCTCCAACCGCACGATGCGCGCCGCGCAGGTATGGCAGCACGGCATCCACGAGCCGAGCAGTTCGACGCTGCGAAGGTTGTCCCGCCGTCGCTCGCCGCACATCACGCAGGTGGCGCCAAGCCCGACGGGCCGCGACTCGGCCCACTTCGTGTAGCAGCCCCAGCATCGCCCGCGCCGCAGTTCCTTCACCCGCGCGTTGCAGATGTCGCAAACCATCGTATGAGCTTCCATGGGCACCTCTCGCAGCGATCGTCGATACCGCGGCGGTCGTACCCGGGCAACTTTTTGGGTATGGTGAGGCGTGGCCTCGACGCGCGCGCTGGCGCACGCTCCCTGGTCGTCGTCGAAAATTCAGACGGCGCTGCGCTGTCCGCGCGAGTTCCACTACCGGTACGTCGACCGCGTGCCCGAATCGGACGCGTCGCCCGAAGCGCGCATCGGCAAGGCGGTCCACGGCGTGCTGGAGCGCGCGCTGGTCGGCGACTCGGTCGACGCCGCCGTCGCCGAGGGGCGCCGGCTCATGCACAACGACGCCGAGCGGCGCCGCTACGACGCGCTCGCGGCGGGCGTCGGCGCGTTCATCGACCGCGTCGCGGCGTTCCGCCGCCGCCACCGCGTCACCCGCCAGTTCGTCGAGTTCACTCTCGCCGTGCGCGAGGATCTGTCCCTCACCCAATTTCATGCGTCCGACGCGCTGTACCGCGGCATCTTCGACGCGGGCTACCTGTACGACGACGGCAAGCTCGCGGTGGTAGACCACAAGTGCGGCGAGCGGCGGACGTCCCTGGCGTTTTCCGACCAACTCGAAGGCTACGCCGTGCTCGCGGCGGCCATGTTCCGCAACGTGCGCGCGTACTGGCTCGGGGTTCACTGGGTCGCGGAGTGCCAGGTGGACTGGTCCGGCCCGGTAACGCCGCAGCAGGTGGCCGACGAACTGGCGCCGCGGATGCTCGCGAACATCGAAGCGGCTGCGCTCGCCGTCGACGATGGCCCGCGGCCGGCGCCGTCGGACTGGTGCCTGCTGTGCAGCTACCGATCGATCTGTCCGGCTGCCCACGACCTGCTGCTCGAGCCGGTCGACGACGAGCCCCCGCCGGACTGGGAGCTGTGACGCCCCCGAGCGCGTTCGGCGCTTTGACATGCGGGGGCCGGCGGGCTAGATCGCGGCCATGGCGCGCGGACCGAGCAGGGCGTTTCGCCGCCGGGATTTTCACCGGCGCATGTTGACGGCCCACGTGGCGATCGGAACGGCCGTCGTACTGGGGCTGTTCGCGGTCAACCGGTTCGTCACGCCGGAGCGCATGTGGGCGCACTGGGTAGCGCTGGCGTGGGTGCCGGCCCTGGCGGTGCACGCGGTCGTGTTCGCGCGCAGCACCCTGTCGACGATGGGGCGGCGCCGGACGTGAAGCTCACACCGGACACCGGCGCCCGGTACCTGCTCGAGCGCGTGGGCGAATCGGCGGATCGTGCGTCGGCCCGCTACGCGGCCACCGCGGTGTCGCCGGACGGCGAGTGGACGTTCGACGTGACCCTGCACGCCGCGGGCGATCCGGCAATCGCGCCGCGCGGAACGCCGCCGCCCGACCCGGCGATCGCGGCGCAGCTCGCCGCGATCGCCAGGCAGGTCGCTCGACAGGCGGCGCGCAACCGGACCGAGGGGCTCGCGATCGTGTGGCCGCGGAGGGTATTGCGGTGGAAGGGGCCCGGCCGGGGTGCCTGACGCGCGCGCGGATCACCAGTCGATGTCGACGGCGGCGCGAAATCCGAGCTTGACGAGGTCGATCGGGTCATCCTGGCCAGCGGACGGGAACGTGCGCTCGTACGCGATGCCGAACGCCGCGCCCGGCAGCAGCCACCGCCGGCGCGCCGCGCGGCCGCCGATCGCGAGGCCGACGTGTACGCCGGGCACGCCGTCGAGCCGGTTCTCCGTGACGTGCTCGAGGTAGCCGACCTCGGCTTCCCAGTAGGTGTTGACCAGACGGTAGCGCACCACCGCCGGCACGACCACGTCGAGACCGAGCACCAAGTTGCCGCGCTCGTCCATGTCGTCCTTGGGAAACGACGCGCTCGCGCCCACCTCGAGTCCCGCGAGCAGCGTGTAGCGCGAACCGATCGCTCGCCCGAACAACACGCGCCCCGCTCCGCCGAACTGGAGGTCCACCGTCCCCGCGCGGTGGCTCACGATCCCCTTGCCTCCGCCGCCGAACGACAGCTGCCAGCGGTCATCACTGATCTGGCGTCCGCGGAACCGGTCGCTCGGCTCGATCCAAAACGGGCAGTCCGCCGGCGCCGCGGCCATTGCCGCGCGCAGCAGCATGCGCACGCGGGTGGCGACGAGCAAGTCGCGCACGCGATCGAGCGAGCGGCCCCGGGCGACGTACACCGCGCGCACGTCGCCGCCCTGCGCCGCGACGCGCGCATCGAGCCACGCGAGCAGCTCGGCGCGGCGCGCTTCGGGCACGCGACACACCGACAGCAAGGCGTCGGGCAAGGTCTGGTCGATCTCGACGCGGTCGATGTCCCATCCGGCCGCCTCGGTGAGGGTCACGAGGCGCTCGAGGTCGCGGTAGAGGGCGGCGGTCGTCGGATGATGCGGCACGGCGCGGTCCGCACACGCGGCGCACGCGACCGCGCACAGCCACATCGCGATGGCGGCTCGCGGCACCATGGCGCGCGACGATAGCAGACGCGCCCGGCCGAGCGCGACGGTCGCGCGCTACGGCCGATACGGGTTCGCGATCCCGTCTTTGGTCAGGCTGTCGAGCGCTGCGGCCGTGCACTTTTGCACGAGCCCTTCGTCGGTCACGCTCGGGCCGCCCTGCACGTCGAGCCCGCACGTGGTGTCGTCGTCGATGACACTGTACTTGTAAGCCCACTCCGAGGCCCGCTGCGTGCGGTGTACGCACGCCGGCCGGCCATCGATCTCCTTGAGGTCACTCATCGCGTCCGCCTTGCACTTGCGCTGCAAGTCCTCGGCGGTCGCTACGTACCCGCAAAACACGTGCACCAGGCACAACTCGTCGCCGCCGACGACGCCGATCTTGTAGGCGTTCTTCTCGAACGTCTTCGCCTGCTGCTCGGCCGACGGCGGCTCCCCGCCCTTGACGATCGAGCAAACCGAGGTCGGGTCCACTTCGGTGCGCGACAGGTCTTTGAGGCCGAGATCCTCCTGCTCGCCGAGGGCTTCCTTGAACTTGGCGAGGTCGACCCAGTCTTCGCACTTGACCTTCGCGCCCGGCGCGACCGGCGTCTGCACCTTCACGATCTTCGGCGGCGGCCGGGGCGGCGCGGTCTCCTTCCGCAGCTTCTTGGCGTACTGGGTCGGGTCTTCACTCTGGCCGCACGCCCACAGCAGCGCGCACGCCAAGGGGATCGCGGTAGACAATCGCCGGCTCATACGGTCCTCTCGGCGCGGACGATACCACAGCGGCATCGCCCAACCGCTGTCGCAGCTTGCACCGCAACACCAGGCAGTGCAGGCATCCGCGGCGACAAAGCCGCCCGGTCTTGCGGTAGGCCTCGCAGCGCTTCGACGTCATCTGGCGATCACCCCCCGAAAAAGCAGTCGGCAGCCCCAGCGGGCTGCCCGGCGTGCCGTTTTCCCCTTCGAAGGATTGCGGTGGGAAGCAGTGAGCTGAAGTCCCGTCGCCGCGACCTCAGCGCGCCTCTCATGAGGTTGAGCTGCTCTTCAGAGTATTGTGAGTGCTGCCGTACCGGGTCTATCGGGTTCGCCCGGTTCCGCTTCGGCCTTACTGTTTCCAGACGGCCCTTGCGGCATTCCTAGCAACACCGGCCCCCGCTTGCTTGCGCTTGCGGGTTCATCCTCTCGTGAGCTTCGCCTCCTCTCCAGAGTTCGTCCTGCTTCGAACCGGCCCGTCGGCCGCAACCGACGAGCGCCTCCCTTGGGGTTTCTTCCTCCATCGCGGCATCAGTGCATGGAGTCCACTTGGCGGCCGGCGTCCCACTTCCGGCCTACGTTCCGCCTTCAGCGTTTCTCGCGCTCTTGACGGCTTGCTCCTCCATGCACCTTGCGGGCTTGTTTCATCCCGCTACCACGTCCGAGGTTCACTCTACAGGGGTTTTCCCCGACGCCCAGCCGAGCTGACTCGTCGCCAGCCCGTCCTGTCTTGACCTTTTGTCATCGGTCCCCTTCGCCGCCGAGCGAACTCGACGGCGCCAGCGACCGAAGCCGGGCCTCCACAGTTTTGATCCGGGCGCCGATCCGTAGGTCGTGACGGAGGTTTTACGTCCGCCACACCCCGATCCCCTCTTGAGCTTTCAGGCTCCTCAGGTCTTCCACTGGACACCTTGGCGACGCCTTCGCGCCTCCTCCGCTCACGGCCTTGCCCGCCCGCTTCTCGCAGTGACTCGGGTGGGTGACCCCCAGCGTATCGATCGGTGTCCAGCTCTTCCGACTGTCTCCAGCCGTCCTCCCTGTCCAGCCTTCTCGGGCTTCCTTCCCCGCCGCCGAAGCGACGGTTCCAGCGAGCCCCGACATCACCGAGCAGCCCACTGTGACTGCCGACGACGCGCGGAGGTAAATGCAGCCCGCGTGCCACGATCGGAATCGCGGCAACACGCCGGAATCCAGTGGACGATCGGGCGGGTGACTGTCGCGGTTTCGGTCAGCGGATGTGCATAACTTGAGGGTTGTCTGTGCGCCGAGCCTAGATGTGGTAGGCAAGCCTGGCGGTTCGACCACCGTCGACCGAAATCAGAACACGCGCGTCCGGATTGTGCCGGGAGTGGTCGACCTTCGGGATCGCCGCGCGGCCTCCGGGTTTTTGCCCGCCGGGAGCGTTCGCCCGTGTTATGAGTCGATGCGCGATGGTCAAGATCTGCCCGCGCTGCAAATCCACCTGGGCCGGCGGGTTGCGGTGCGAGGACTGCGGCTCCCACCTCGTCGATCCGTTCGATCCGGCTCGGGCGCCGACATTCCCGGACAACGTGTGGGCCTACATCCGGCTCCAGTACGGCGCGCGGCGAGGCATGATCGTCCGCGTCCTGGCGATCTTGCTCGGGCCCGCCGTCGGCTTCGCGCTGCTGCGCGAGGCGATGGCGCTCGATCCGCCGGTCGTGCGCGCGATCGGCGCCGTCGGGGCCATCGCGGCCGGCGCGGCCACCTGGTGGTCGATCCACTGGTTCGCGGGCAAGGCGGTGCGAATCTGGGTGCTGCGCAAGGGTCGCCTCAACCGGCGCAAGCTCGCCCGCGCGCTCGTCAAGCGGGCGCTTCGTTAGGCGGCGATCGCGCGCGCGGCGGCGGCGCGCATGTCGTCCACGAGTTCGGGCGCGCAGACGAGCCGCAACGTCGAGATCGGCCGGCCCAGCGGCATGTCCTCGAGCAGCTGGCCGAGCGGCACCGCGCCTCGCCGCGGATGGCCGACCACGTACAGTTCCTCCGCCGCGCCGGCCGCCGCGTAGCCGACGCGATCCGCGGTGTCGATCTCGTAGTAGTACGGCGCTCGGTCGCCGAACGCCGCCTCCGCAATGCGCGCGGCCGCGGGCGCGACGCGCTCGGCCACCGCGCGGTCGTCGCCGAGTTCGACGGTCTTAAACAGGCGCCGCGCGACGAGGCGATCGGCCAGGTCGCGAATCACGGGATCGGCGGCGTCGCGCGCCCAGCGGTCCACCGCGGCCGTGACCGCCACGTCGTCGAGTTCCAGGTACGTGTCCACGGAGACCCGCTCGCCGCGCGCAAGGCCTGCCGCCGCAGGCAATCCGTCGGGCGCCGCTCCGTCGCGCGCGAGCTGCGCGTACCGGCGCATCAGCTTGAGGAACATCCACTCGGCCGCGCGCACCGTCTTGTGGTGGTAGACCTGCGCGTACATGTACGAGCGAGCAAACAGGTACTGCTCGACCGCGTACATGCCGCGCCGATAGTCCACGACGAGATCTTCGCGGTCGCCGCCGACCGGCTCGACGCGCAGGGCGTACAGGATCCAGTCGAGGTCGTAGGTGGCGTAGCCCGCGCCGGAGTAGTGACCGTCGCGCAGCAGGTAGTCGAGCCGGTCGACGTCGAGCTGCGACGATACGAGCTTGCGCGCGTAGGTCGGCCGGTAGGTCTTGTCCCAAAACGCCGCGAGCGTCGCGGGCAGGCCGGACTCGATCGCGTCGATCGCTGCGGCGAGTTCGGCGTGCTCGCTGACGAGTCGAGCGCCCCACACCTCGTGGTCGTCAGCGCCGAACGCCTGCTCCCAGGCGTGGGAAAACGGCCCGTGACCGACGTCGTGCAGCAGTGCCGCCACCTTGACGTGGCGGGCGACGTCCGGATCGAGGTCGAGCGCGGCGCACACGCGCTGCGCGACGCAGAACGCGCCGAGCGCGTGGCCGAAGCGCGAATGCTCGGCGCCCGGGTAGACGAGCGACGCGAACCCCATCTGGCGAATGCGCCGCAGCCGCTGCATCGGCCGCGCGTCCACGAGCGGGATCAGCGCGCGATCGTCGCCGCGAAACTCCACGAGCCCGTGGACCGGGTCGCGGAACACGCGGTCCTTGGCGGGCCGCGCCGACACCGAGCTCCGCCGCGCCGTCACGACCTGCCCTCCGCGCCGCCGTCCCCGTCGCGCCGGCGGGAGCCGAGCCACAACGGGTCGCGCCGGCCGGTGCGGTTGTACTGCCATGCGTAGACCATGCCGACGATGCCCGATACCGGCAGGGCGAGCCCGGCCAGAGGCATGAGCAGCACCTTCGGCACGATCGCAGCCGCCGCCAGGTAGACGGCGCTGGCCGGGATCGCCTCGCGCAGCGAGCCGGCATACAGCCAGCCCACCGGGCCGAACACGAGCGACAGCCCGGCGGACAGCCACACGTTCTTCTTGCCGGCGGCGCGCCGGTCGATCTCGCGCTTGCCCGCCCGCACCAGCGCCGCCAGGCCGCCGGCGCCGCGCTCGTCGGCCGCCTCCGCGCCGCCGGCCGGCGCGAGCGCCTGCCCTCGCCGCGCCGCCGCCCGGGCGCGCACCCGGGCGCGCGCCTCGGCGCGCAGCCGCTCCAGGCGCTCGAACTCGTCGACGGTCGCGGGTCCGTCGATCGCCCGCGGCGCGCCGACGACGGACCAGCACAGCTCGCCGTCGGCGCCGACGTCGGCATCGACCACGCCATCGGCGACCATCTCGTCGAGCCACCGCTTCATCTTGCGCCGCGGCGCACCGACCAGCCGCTCGAGGTTCGCCAGCGTCAGCGGGATCTGGGTGGTCTCCCACAGCGTTCGCACGCGCGGTTCGAACTCGTCGCGACCGTCCACTCCGTGAGGTATACCGTGAGGGCGTGGCGCGCGACGTCGGTTTTCGCGATTTCCAGGTGCGGCGGGTCGGCGCCGGGGACGGCGCCGGGGACGCGGTCGACCGCGTCGCGGTCGAGGCGCCGCTCGAGTTCCGCATCGACGGGGCACCCGGCGCGGTCACGATGCGCACGCCGGGACACGACGAGGATCTGGTGCGCGGCTTCTTGTTCGCCGAGGGCGTCATCGGAGCGGCGTCCGACATCCGGCGGTTCGAGCGGATCGCCGACGACATCGTCGACGTGCACCTGCGCAGCCCGCTCGCGCGCACGCGGCTGCCCGAGCGCAGCACGTTCGCGACATCGAG
>RFGE01000247.1 GCA_003696105.1 Deltaproteobacteria bacterium
CGCGCCGGAGACGCCGCCGTGCCGGGATGCCCGCGGCGAGCCGGTGGCGTGTGTGTTCGATCGGCTGTTCGCGCTCGGCCCCGACGCGAACGTGTCGGAGGCGCAAGACCAGACGACGGTCGTGGAGATGGCGTGCCCCGATGGCGAGTGTTCGTATCCTGGCTGCAGGGTCACCGGCACGGTTCCGAAGGGGACGCCGGCGCAGGAGAGAGCCAAGATCGTGGCCGGCCTGGTGAAGGAGTGGCGGTACGCGTGTTGCAGCCAGTTGCTCTGTAATCTACCGGAGAATCCGGCGGGCGGCGGGTGGCCGTCGCTGTTCGGGCCGCCTCATCCTTCGTACGCCAGGGGCAACGGGCTCGGGTTCCCGGGCGACCGGCCGGCCGTCGGCGAGATCGGCGCGGAAAGCGTGCCTCCGCAGCACCGGTACGGCGAGTGCATCCAGTTTCCGGAGATGGACGGCGGCTACTACGTGGGCCGCGTGTGGGTGAACCTGGGAAATGGGAAGCTGTCCGACGACCCGGTGATCGCGCGCTGGCCGGCGCCGCTCGAGAGCGACCGTCCGGTCGGCGGAGTGGGAAAGGCCGACTCGGCGCTCGCGAGCGCGTGGCACGCGCTCATCGACATCGATGGGGACGGGTTCGTCGACCAGGTGTTTCGCCACCCGGTGTGGCAGCAGCCGTGGGACGGCCGTTTCCTGGTGTTTCGTGGCGACGGCACGGGCCACTTCCGCGGGGACGAGTCGGGCGAGCCGTACGTGTGGACGATGCCGAACGACGTCGTAGCGGCCCACTCGCGGCTGTCCAACCAATACGCGCGGCTCACTGACGACGGCGCGGTGACGGCGAACACATACCACCGGCGGGTCGACACCCGGGTCGAGCTGGAGGATGTCAACGGGGACGGGCTGCCCGACTACGTCGAGACGCGGGCGATGGGGTCGGTCGACGAGGGCGTAGTCCGCGTGTACTACAACACCGGCCGGGGATTCGAGCGCGCGCCCTACGAGGACGGCACGGTGTTGTCGGCGTTTCTGCCGGTGCTGTCCCGTTCGGTCGAGGTCACGGTCGGCCGCGGCAACCCGTCGGAACCCGAAACGTCGATGTCGTGGACGATGCAACAGATTCGGCTGGTCGACATCGATCAGGACGGACTGCGCGATGTGTTGTGGTTGTCTCCGCCGGGGTCCGAGCAGCGCGACCCCTGGACGGGCCTGATCGGGGTGCCGCGCGCGGCGGCCACCGCGACGCCTGGGATCGACGTCGTACGACCGGACGGCGCGCCGAACGCGATGGCGGCGCCGGGATCGCAGCGGTTGGTGGTGCCGTTCCTGAACGTCGGCGATCAGTTCGTGCCGGCCAACGCGCTCGCCGATCCCGAGCTGTACGCGGCGGCTGCTCGGTTCGTGCTCGTACAACACGACCGGTGGACCGTGAAGTCGGACGTGGCGGACGTCGACGGCGACGGCATGCTCGACCTGTACGGCAACCGCCGGCACGTGGGCTGCCAGCCGGAGCCGCCCTATCGCGGCTGGACCGGCTGCGGTCAGGCGAGGACGTACGCGCGGGACGCGGACGCGTCGCAAGGGATGCGTCTGCTCACGCGAGTCGACAACGGGCGCGGGGCGGTCGTGACGTACACCTACGCGCCCGGCACCGACGGGACCGTCGTGACGCATTCCGACGGCGAGCGGCCGCCGGCCGGGCTGTGGGTGGTGCGCGATGTGACGGTCGACGATCGCGTGTCGAACACGACGTCCCGGACGACGTACCGGTACCACCACCCGGTCCACAATCGCGACCGGTGGGGCCATTTTGCGTTCCGTGGCTTCCGCGAAGTGGAGGTGGTCGGGCCGCCGAACGCGGCGGGCGTGCGCGGCAAGGCGGTCGAGCGCTACGACTACGAACTGGATCCGACGGGCCGTTCCAACGGCAAGGTGGCGTACACGGATTGCGACCCGCTCGCGGCGGTCCAGGGCGGCGCGCGCGGCGAGCGCGAGGCCGGCTGCGCGGCGAGCGTCGAAGACACGGTGTGGCAACGGCACGCCCTGTTCCACGGCGCGGTGGTGTCGTACCAGCCGGCGGAGCACCGGCGGTACGTGTGCCCGAAGGGGGCGGACGAGGCGACCTGCCGGGCCGAGGGTGCGCTCGAGCGCACGGTGTACGGGTGGGGCCCGCTGTACGCGGTGCCGCCGGCGCCGCCGCCGGTCGTGGTCGGGGGGTTGGTCGACGCGGTGGCCAACCTCAGCCCGAGGGCGCCGGCGAGTTTGCCGGCGCGCCCCCTGGAGACGCGATTCACCACGCTGCGGCCGCGGCCGGCGCTGGGATCGGCGATGCCGGTGGTGGGCGGCGCCGGGCCGTCGGGGATCGCGGCGCCGCCGGGCGTCGATGGGACGCCGGTGGAGCCGGCAGCGCCGGTGGACCCGCTCGTGGAGCCGGACCGGCCCGAGTGGAGCTTCTTGTGCGGCGAACAGGAGGCGGTGGCCCGCGACGCGGTGCCGGTGGCGTTCGTGCAGTGCGGTGAGCGGACCACGACGGTGCCGGGCGCGATTCGGACCGGAGACCGCGGTCGGGTGCAGAGCTTCCGGCTCGACTACGGCGACGCGACGTACGCGATCTTGCCGGTCGAGGGGCGGCGGTACGTCGCGGTCGAGGACGGTTCGGACGACGCATGGGGGCGCGTGGCGCTCACGGGGCGGACGCGGGTCGACTACGACGCGCGCGGGCTGCCGGAGCGCACGCACGTGTGGATCGATGCGACGACCGTGGCGACGACGGAGCGGCAGTTCGACGCGGCCGGCAACGTGGTGGCGGTGCGGCGCCCGCGCCATGTGAAGGCGAACGCGGATCGCTGGCAGCGCACGGTGTACGACCGCTACGGGCTGTACGCGGTCGAGGCGACCGACGAGCTGGGGCACACGGTGCGGACGCAGGTGGACGTGGCGACGGGGGTGGCGGTGCGCACGGAGGGGCCGGAGCAGGCCGGGGGATGGCCGGGGACGCGGGTGGAGATCGACGGCTTTGGCCGGGTGGTGCGCTCGTACCGGGACGTCGACGCGGACGGCGGCGGCTATCGCGAGGTGCTGGTCGCGACGGCGGAGTATCGGGACGGCGAGGTGCCGGCGCGGGTGATCGCTCGCCAGCGGATCGACGGCGACCAGTGGTCGGAGACGACGACGGCGGTAGACGGGCTGGCGCGGGTCGCGTGGGTGGCGGAGGCGACCGCACAGGGACCGGCGGTGACGCGGTACGCCTACGACGCGGCGGGCCACGCGGTGGCGGTGACGCGGCCGAATCCGAGCGCGGACGGGCCGGCGGAGGTGACGACGCGGTGGCAGTTCGACGCGGGCGGCCAGGTCGTGCGGGTGGTACCGCCGGTGGGGGCGCCGGTGGTGATCGATCGGGACGGGTTGACCGTGCGGCGGACGGAGGTCCCGGCCGACGGGAGTCCGGCCAAGCCGGTGACGCTGTCGTACGACGTGTACGGGCGGCTGGTGACGGTGGTCGAGCAAGGGCCTGACGGGCCGGCGGAGACCGACTACGAGTACGACGCGAACGACAACCTGATCCGGGTCGTCAACGCCGACGGAATCGTGACCGAGATCGACTACGACTTCGCCAAGCGGCGAACCGCGATCCGGCGCGGGGGAAGGACCTGGCGGTACCGGTACGACCTGCACGGAAACCTGGTGCAGATCGAGGACCCGGCGGACGCGGGCGCGGCGGGGCAGGCGTATGGCGCGGTGGCGTATCGCACATACAACCATTACGACGCGGTGGACCGCCTGGTGACGCAGTACACGGGCACGCGGCAGCTCACCGCCGACCAACGCAAGCGGTACGGCCTGGGCACGTGGCAGGTGCCGCTGTCGGTGACGCGATACGAGTACGACGCGGCGGAC
>RFGE01000248.1 GCA_003696105.1 Deltaproteobacteria bacterium
CGCCTCGGCCGGCTCCTTGTTCCCGACGTAAACGCGCCACGCCGCCTCGAACGGAAACAGGTACGGGTGCACGCCCGCCAGCATGTCCGCGACCACGTCGCGAAGGTACGCGACCGCTTCGTCGCGCGACAGACCGCGCAGCGTCGCGGACCGCAGCGCGTCCGCGCCGGCCGTCGCGACGCACACGTACGCGCCGTGGGGCGCGCCCGCCTTGATGCCGGCGGCGGCGAGCGCGACCTGGTCGATCCACGCGCGCAGCATGTCGCGCACGTCCCGCGGCGCCGGTCGGCGGCCCTTCGGCGCGCGCCGGGCGAGCACGACCGTCCCGGCCAACGACGGCGCGAGCCCGCTCGCCTGCCCTGACAGCCGCACGGTCACGTCGCCGCCAGCCGGCGCCGGCACCGCGAGTTCGATCGCCGGCTCGATGCGGTCCGCGCGGTCGAACTCGCCGCCGCGCCCGAACCGGACGACCGTCAGCGGCCCGTCGGCCGGAATCGCCTTGTATCGCTCGCGCCAGCGCTTGAGCACGCGAATGTGCTGCTCGCGCAGCGACTCGGCGAACACGCCGGCGGGCGCGCAGCCGCGCATCTGGCGGACCGCGAGCCGCTCCGCGTAGACCGCGCCGAGCGGCTCCCGCCGGCGCAGCGACTCGGCAAACGCCTCGCGGAGCAGCACGATCGTGTCGAGCCGGTCGAGCGCGAACGGCTCGTCCTCGCGGGCCAGTAGATCGTCGTCGTCGTCGTCGACCAGCCGCAACAAGAAGCGCGCCGACCCCTGCAGCGGGCACTCGAGGAACCGCCGCACCGCCGCCAGCGGCACGTCGATCGGACCGGCCCGCTCGGCGTCCGCCGGATCGGGCAGCGGCGCGACGCCCAGCAGATCGGCCAGCCGCGCCCACGCGTCGGTCGACAGCGCGGCGGCCAGCGCACGCCGCTCGGGCACGCGATCGGAGCCGACCGCCGCCAGCAGGTCCGCGCGCGCGCGTCTGGCGGCGCGCTCGCGACCGGCCTCGGGGATCGCGCCGTCGCGGTCGTCGTCGTAGCGGCGCAGTGGGCGCACGTCGACGAGGTCCGCGACCGCGTCGCCGAGGTAGCCGCCGCGCAGCACGTGCATCAACTCGACGACGACCGACGACGGCTCGAGCGCGTCGCCGGTGAGCACGTCGCGCGCCACGTAGCTGAGCACGAGCCGCTCGCGCGCGGCCATCAACGTCTCGAGGAATGCGTAGCGGTCGCGATCGCGCGGCGACACGTCGCCCGCCCGGCGGCGCCGCAGGCGCAGATCGAGCTGATCGGCGCGCGCCGGCGCCGGGAAGTGGCCTTCTCCGAGGCCGACCACGAACACGGCTCGGTGCGGCACCGCGTGCGCCGCGCCGAGCGCGGCGATGGTGACGCCGTCGCCGAGCGGGCTGCCGACCGCGCCGGTGAGCGCCGCCAACTCGGGGTCGAGCAGCTCGCGCACCGCGTCGTAGCCGACCCGCGCGCCGTCGAGGTCGAGGTCGGCCAGATCGCGGATGCGCGCGAGGCAGCGCAGCCGGTCGCGCTCGTCGCGATCGTCGGCGGCGTGCACGTAGGTGGCCACCACGGCCGACCAGAACTCCGCCCAGTCCGAGAGAGTCATGCGCGCGCGGCGCGCGAACCGCGCGTCCGCGATCAGCGAGCGGGCCAGCAACCCGAACTGCGCCGCCGCGACCCGCTCGTCCGGCGGTCGTTCCTCGGGCAACCACGAGTGCGCTCCCGCGGCGACCGCGCGCTCGTCGCCGCTGCGTGGCCCGGCCATGAACGCGCCCAGCGCGAGCCGGACGATCCCCTGGTCCCAGTGAAACCGATCGCCGTCGAGGTAGGTGTCCGCGTGGTCCCGGCGGTCGGCGCCGTGCACGATGCCGGTGTCGTCGCACATGCGCAGCCACGCGTCGGCCGACGCGCCGGCGAACCCGCCGAGGACCGCGGGATGGGCCATCACGCCGAGCAGTGCGCCGCGCTCGAACCGACTCGCCGGCAGCGCGACCAGCGCGCGGACCGCGTCGACCACCGCGCTGCGCGACGCAAGCGGCGCGTCGACGAGCTGGTACGGCAACTCGTGCGCCGCCCGAAACGCCGACGCCAGGTGCGTGTAGTAGACGTCGCGGTCGCGCGACGCCACGTAGACCGCGATGTCCGACATGCGCAACGTGCGATCCTCGCGCAGCAGCCGCCAGATCTCGCCGGCTACGATCTCGCACTCGCGCGCGACCGTCGGGCACGCGAGCACGCGCAGCGACGTGTCGCTCCGCAGCGCCCGCCCGTCGCGGGACGGCAGCCGGCGGTCGAGCACGTCGCGCTGCACCGCGGCCAGCAGCGTGGGCGGCGGCTCGGGCGGCGCGACGAACGCCTCGGCGAAGTCGAACCGGCTCGCCTCGTTCAACAGCCGGATGTGCTCGCGGCCGGGGCGTCCCCACCGGCGCAGCAGCGGGTTTTCGTCCTCGCGGTCGAGGCCGAACGGATCGTCGCCGTCGCGCGGCGCCGGGCCGCCGGCGTCCTCCCAGTACTCGCGACAGGGGTTGAACGCGTACACGCACACGGCCGTCGTCGACGCCAGCCAGTGGAACAGCCGGTGGACCAGCGGCGCGAAGTACGACAGGCCGAACGCGAACACCCGCGCCGGAATCGCGGGCGGCGCCGGCGGCGGCCCGGCGACGATCTCGCGCAGGTCGCGCCACGGCCGCCCGGTCCTCGTCGCGCGCTCGCCGGCGCGCGCGCGCACGCGCCGCCACAGGTGGCGCTGCCATGCGTCGACGTCGGCCGCGCCGGCATCCGGCGCTTCGGCCGGCGCCCGCGACCACGCCTCGATCAGATCGGGGCGCGACTCGATGTACTGCTCGAACAGGCGCGCGATCCGGCGCGCGAGCTGCACGCGCCGCACGTCGGCCTCGCCCTCGTCGGCGCCCGGCGGAAACACGTAGGCGCGAAGCGGCGCCGCCCACAGATCCGCCAGCGCGGCGTCGTCGACCAGCTCCGCGAGCACCAGCTCGAACAGCGCGGTGCCGGCCACCAGCCGCGGCCGCTCCGGCAGCGCGGCGACCACCTCGGCCGCCAGCTCGTCGATGCGCAGCGGCCGCAGGTGCGCGGCGACGCCGTGACGCGCGGCCAGCTGTCGAAACAACCAGCCGGCGAGCCGCCGGCTCGGGACGGCCACCCACACCGGCTCGAGCAGACCCGCGTCGGCGCGATAGGCCGCCACGTCGGCTGCGAGCCGGTCGACCAGACGGTCCAGGGCGTTGCCGTATGTGACGGACAGCGGCACGACTGCCGGCCATTGTCGCGCGCACCTCTGTCACGGACACCTCCGGCGCGCGCGCCCGTCCGGATTGCGCCAGGATCGCAGCAAAAATCGCCGGCCGGGCGACGGCGCGGCCGCTACACTGACGATACGCCGTGCCGAACTCGAGGGGCCAGCCGTGACCCACGCGTGCCGCAGCGTCGACCGCGTCCACCTGCTCGCCGAGGATCTCGACTGGGCGCCCCGCGCGTTTGCGTGGCTGCACCGCGGCGTCGCCGCGACGATCGTTGCAGGAGCAAGCATTCCCGCCCTCATCGAATTCGGTCCGGTCGCGTGGTTCGTGCCCGGCCTCGTCGCCCCCGTGGCGTCCCGCGTCGGCAACCGCGCGGCGCGGGCGCTCGCCCGCCGCCGTCTCGCCCGCGTCGCGCGCGGCGAGGTCGACCTGGCGCGTCTGGACGACGAACGCGACGGCGCAGTGGTCCGCGTGCGCGGCACGGTGGACGCCACCGACACCCTGCCCGGCCTCGTCGCCGACGAGCCGACGGTGTACCGGCGCGTGCAGCTGTCGCTCGGCAGCGTGCAACTCGTTCACGAAGCGGCGGTCGACTTCGCGATCACCGACGACGCCGGCCGGCGCGTGCGGGTGTTCACCGCCGGCTCGCGCCTGCTGTGCGCGATGCCGCGCCAGTACTTGCTGTCCGGCCCCGTCCGCGACCGCGTGCTCGACGAGGTTCGTCGCAGCTACATCGACGCGCTGTTGCGCTCGCGCGGCGTGTTCCACTTCGACACGATGGGCGACGAGTACCGCCTGCGACCGGGTGACGTCGTCGACGTGATCGGCTACAAGACGCGCGTCGTCGACCCGCGCGGCGACCGGCTGGCGCGCGACAACCCGTTTGCGGCGGCGTTGCGGTCCGGACGGCGGCTGCCGCTGTTGATCGTCCCGGCCGCGGCGCCATAGCCGGCGGGCGACCGCCCGCGCGGCCGCGCCCGCGCGCCCAGACCCCGGCGCCCCGTCACCGGCGGCGGCGCCGCCGGAGCGCCCACGCCGCGACCAGCGCGAGCCCCAGCGGTGCCCCGGCGGGCGCGCGACCGCCCCCGATCGCGCAGCCGCCGCCGTCGACGTCGGCCGGGGTGCCGCCGGATCCCGCGTCCGGCCCCGCGCCGGCTCCCGCATCCGGCCCACCGCCGGCGCCGGCGTCCGGCCCGCCGCCGCCGCCGGCGCGCAGCGCGATGTCAGCACAGTTGAAGTACAGATCGTTGTCGCCCCACCCGCTCGCCACCTTGTCGTACATCACCTGGACGAGCTGCAGGGTGCAGTTTTCGCACTCGATGTTCGGCAGCGTCACCTGCGCCTCGAAGATGCCGGACGGCGGCGGCTCGTCGGGGATGTTGTCGAGCAGCACCGACGGACACGAATAGAGGTCGTCCTTGCTCGCGGGATAGCAGAAGTCGTCGTCGCCGTCGTCGTCGAACGAGATGCGGTAGTGCGACGGGTGGTTGATCGTCTCGCGCCACTTTACGGTGATCGTCGCGCCGGGCTCGAACACGGTGACGTTCGTGCCGCGCGTGCCGCCGGGCCGGCCACACGGCTCGGCCTTCTGCTCGTTTTCCGCGTAGCGGTGCGGCGGCGACACGAGCGCGATGTGCGCTTCAGCGACGCCGGCGACAGACCAGGACAGGAGCCAGGAAAACAGGGCGATCGCGCTCGGGCGAATCCAACGACTACGGTTCACGGCACATGCTCCTTCCCGGCCGCGCCATCATACCGCACAAACCGGCCCCCGCGGCCACCCGGTTGGCACCGGCGCCGAGCGCCGCGCCGCCCGCCTCGCGCCGGCGCCGAGCGCCGCGCCGTCAGGTGGCCGGCGAGGTCGCGCGCGCCGGCGGCCACAACGCGACCGCCGCCGCTCAGTGCAGCGCCGCCGCCCCGTCGGCCGGTCGCGCCGGCGGGCTGTCCGCGAAGTACGGCATCACCTGCTCGCCGAACGTGCGGATCGACCGCATCACCAACTCGTGCGGCACGGTCCCGGCCTGCATCACCAGGATCAGCTCGTCGACGCCCGCGTCGCGAAACCGGCTCACGATCTCGCGGCAGTGGACCGGGTCGCCGATCACGTTCATCGCGGGAGCGTCCTCCGCACCGCGGAACGCCATCGCCGCCGCCAAATCCTCGTCGGACAGAAAGTCGCGGTCGATCGGCAGCGGCCCGATCGGCCGGTCCGCGGTGAAGTAGTACGCCGCCAGCGCCTGCGCGAAGAAGTTGGCGCCGCGAAACCCGTAGCGGCACGCCTCGCGGTCGTCCGGCAAGCACAGCGCGACCGGCGTACACGCGAAGTGATCGGTCTTGGCGTACGCCTCGGGCTGAGCCGCCGCCACGGCGGCCCGGTACTCGCGCACCTTCCGCGCCAGGTAGTCGTCGTTGCCGATCGCGAAGTTCAGCGCGCCGATGCCGAGCTTGCCGACCTGCACGGCGGACTCCGGCTTGCTGCACGCCGCGAACATCGGCGGGTGCGGCTGCTGCACCGGCTTCGGGATCACCCGCGTCGGCGGGATGTCGAAGAAGCGCCCCTTGTAGGAGAACACGTCCTCCCGCCACATCCGCGGGATCATGTCGAGCGCCTCCTCCCACTGCGCGTGCAGCTGGTCCACGTCGTTTTCGAAGGCCAGCTTCTCGGTCATCGACGAACTCTTCCCCGAGCCCCAGTTGACGCGCCCGCCGGACAGGATGTCCAACGTCGCCACGCGTTCGGCGATACGGATCGGATGGTTGTAGCGGTACGGCGTGAGCGTGATGCCGTGACCGAGGCGGATGCGCTCGGTCTTGGCCGCGATGTATGCGAGAAACGTCTCGGGCGCCGACGAGTGGCTGTATTCGTACAGGCCGTGGTGCTCGACTTCCCAGATCGCGTGGTAGCCGATCTCGTCCGCGAGCACACACTGGTCGACGCAGTCGCGAAACAACTGCGCCTCCGTCTCGCGCGTCGGCCGTGAGATTTGCATCTCGTAAAACAGCGAAAACTTCATGTCATCCTCCGAGCCGCGCCTCGGCGGCGCCGTTTGCGCGCAGCACCAGGTTCACGAACGCGCGCGCCGCGGGCCCGCCGCGCCGCGCCCGCCGGAACGCGCCGACGATGCCGCCCACCAAGAAGTTGTAGCCGCTGTCCCCCCGCACGCGGACGCGGCCGGTCATCGCCGCCTTCGCGTAGTCGAGCTGGCCGGCGAGCATTCGGGTGAAGTCGGACTCGGCGATCGCGATCGTGGCGTCGGCCTCGGGGTGGATCCCCGGGCGAACCGCCACGCGGCCGCCGTCGATCTCGATTCGCCACTCGCTCGGGCGATCGCCGGTGAGCACGAGATTGGCCACGCCGCGCATCCCGCGCATCTCCGCCTCGCCGCGCGCATCGACCGGCACACCCCCGCGGACCGCGGACACCGCCGACGCGGCGCCGAACAGCAGCCGCGTGCCCGGACTGGCCGCCGCCGCGGGCGCGCCCGCGAGCGCGCGCAACACCTGGCCGGTGGTGTCGTAGCGGGGCCGCCAGCGCAGCTCGCGGCGAGCCTTGGCGGTCGACACGACGATCGGGTAGCGGCTTCCCGCGCGCAGCCACACCGGGTTGATGTCGGTGAGGTGCAGGCGGTACGCGACGTCCGCCGCCCCCGTGACGCCGGGCGGCAGCGGCACCGGCCACTTGCCCATGTGGCGCGGCCAGTCGCGCACCGGCAGCGGCTCGTCGGTGGCGATGTTGTAGGCGCCGCGCGCACGCCGGCACAGCGCGAGCCAGAACGCATCGACGACGTCGTCCTCGTGTGTCACGTGCACGGGCACGGGTTCGGCGCGCGCCGGGTAGGCGAACAGGCGGCGGCGAAACCGGTCGAGGCTGCGCCGCCCGCGCGGCCCGAGGAAGATCGACGGGCGCAGGCGCGCGATCGCGACCGCCGGATGGCGCGCCTCGAGGTCGTCGAGCAGGCGCTCGCACGCGGCCTTGGTGCGCGCGTAGTAGAAGTCGTCGTTGCCGCGGCACGGCGCGTCCTCGGTCAACGGGCCGGCCGCGTTGTCGGGGTGGAACCCGTAGGCGGCGATGCTCGACGCGTACACGAGCTGGCCGGCGCCGGCCGCGATGGCGGCGTCGGCGACGTTGCGCGTGCCGCCGACGTTGACCGCCTCGACCAGCGCCTCGTCGCGCGGCGCGCGTTCGACGATGAACGCGAGGTGCACCACCGCATCGCAGCCGCGCAGCGCGCCGGCGATCGCGGGGTCGCGCACGTCGCACACCACCGCGCGGACCTTCGAACTCGGATAGACGGCCGGCACGCGATCGATCGCGACCACCGCCTCGACCTGGGGCTCGCGCGCGAGCCGATCGACGAGCAGCCGCCCGAGGCTGCCGGCCGCGCCGGTCACCGCGATGCGCGCCGGCGCGGTCATGCGGCGAACTCCCGCGGATCGAACCGGCCGCGCCCGGACAGGCGCGACAGCGCGTCGAGCAGCATCCGCTGGCCGCGCAGGCCCATGCGGAAGGTCGGCACGTCGAGCGCGTGCGGCGCCTTCTTCGGCACGGCGCGCACGCGGCGCAGGTACTTGCCCATCGTCTCGGGGCGCAGCGTCGCCTCGCGGATCGACGGCATCGCGAGGTCGGTGGCGGCAAAGCCGACGACGAACGTCAACAGGGCGCGTGCCAGCCGCAGCCGGGCCACCGCGCGCTCGACCAGGGTTCGGTCGCGCCCGTGCCGCTCGCGGAACAGATCGTCGACCGTGCGTCCCGCGCAGGCCGCCCCCTTTTTGTCCAGCAGCCAGTAGTCCATCGCCAGATGGCGCGACTCGTCAATGTCGATGCGGCGGAACACCTCCGCCTGCAGAGGATCGTCGGTGCTGGCTTTGAGCGCCGGGATGAGCAGCGAGTCGAGCGCCAGTTCGAACAGCACGATGGTCGCGGTCGACAGCTCGTACAGGCTCACG
>RFGE01000249.1 GCA_003696105.1 Deltaproteobacteria bacterium
CTCGCGCGTTTTCGGCTGGCGCGGCGCCGGGCGCCGGGACGACCGGGGCCCGGCGAGCGGTCAGTCGTGGTCGTGCCCGCGGCCGTGCTTGTGCTTGTGCTTGTGCTTGTGCTTGTGCTTGTGGCCCTTGTCCTTGCGGCACTTGTGGCCGTCCCAGCTGTGGCCGGGCTTGCAGCGGACGACGGCGTGGTGCCGGTGGCCGTGCGGGTGGGCGTGGACCACGCAGCCGGCGACGGAGCCGGCGAACGCGACGGCGAACACGGCGCGTGCAATGCGGTGTGTCATGCGGCGACTCGTGCTTGCAACCGACGGGCCGGGCCAACTGCGCGACGCGCCGTCCGCGCGGGCCGCCGCGCGGAGCCGTTCGGTTTCCCGCGGAGCCGTTCGGTTCCACGGCCGGTCCGGGCGTTCCCGCGGCAGCGCCGGCGCGGAGGGCCGCGCGCCTACGCGAGCGCGGCGCGCGCGGCGGCGAGGACGGCATCGTGCAGCCGCCCGTTGGTCGCCACGATACCGCGATTGCGCGCCAGCAGCGCGCCGCAGGTGAAGTCGAGCTCGCGTCCGTCGATGTCGGTCACGCGGCCGCCGGCGGCCCGCACGATCGCCGCCCCGGCGGCGTGATCCCAGATGCGCTCGACGTAGTCGGCCCGGGTCGGCAGGCGCAGATACACGTCGGCGTCGCCGCGGGCAACCGCCGCGTACTTGGCCTGACTGTCCATGCGCACGGGCGCCGCGCGGACGCCGAGCCGCTCGGCGATCGCTGCGTGGACGTCGTGCGCGCTGTGGGCCGCCTCGACCGACTCGCACACGCGCGCGTCGCGCGGGTCGGCGACGCCGCTGGCGGCGATCGGCGCGCGCGGACCGCCCGCGATGGGCTCGGCGGACGCCGGTTCGCCGGGCGCGCACGACGCGATGATCCCGAGTCCCGGGCAGCCGAGCGCCGCCACCGCCGGCTCGCCGTCGACCACGAGGGCGAGCGCGACCGCGTAGTGGTCGCCGCGCAAAAACCCCTTGGTTCCGTCGATCGGATCGAGCGTCCAGAACCGCGGCGCGTAGGCGGTCGACCGCCCGCGATCGATCCAGGTGCAGACGGTGTCGACGTCGGTCGGCCCGCACACGCGCGCGACCTCGGCGACGACCCGATCGGCCAGGCCGGACGCGCGCAACGCGTCGGCGCTCTCCTCGGCGATCACCGGATCGTCGGGGAACGCCTCGGCCAGCGCGCGGCAGACGACCGCCTGGCTGCCGAAGTCGGCGACCGTCACCGGGCTCCGGTCGCGCTTTTCGTGGGCGTCGCCGGGGCGCACGCCCGCGACGAGCCGCAGCGCGTCGCGCACCGCGGCGACCGCGACGTCCCGCTCGCCGGTCACGCCGACAGCTCCCGCAGTTCGCGCAGCGCGCCGGCGACGTAGGCGCGCGCGACCTTCTTGCGCCACGAGATCGTGTAGTCGGTGTTGTCCAGCGGCTTGGCGACCTTGGCGGCCGCCGCGGCGCACGCGTCGATCGCCTCGTCCGACAGCGGCTGGCCGACCAGCACCGCCGCGGCCTCGCTGGCGATCGGCCGCGAACTCACCGCGCCGAACACGATCCGCGCGTCGCGCACCACGCCGCCGTCGATGCGCGCGGCCGCCGCGACCGACAGCACCGGGAAGTCGATCGATCCGCGCCGCCGGCACTTCCAGTAGGTGGACACCCAGCCGCTGCGATCCGGCAGGATGACGCGCGCGAGCAGCTCGTCGGGGCGCCGCGTGAGGTAGTGGATGCCGTCGTCGGCGTACAGCTCCGCCAGCGGAATGTCGCGCGCGCCGGAGGCCGACACGAGCTCGACCCGCGCGTCCAGCGCGATCAGCGCCGGCGCCGTGTCGGTCGACGACACCGCCCAGCAGCGCGGGCTGCCGGGGGCGACCCAGCAGGTGTCCCCCGCCTCCTTCATGCAGAAGTCGATCGCCTTGCGCCACTCGTAGTTCTGGTTGTAGTAGTTGCAACGAGTGTCGAGGCACAGGTTGCCGCCGAGGGTGCCGACGTTGCGAATGTGTTCCGTCGCCACCGACGACGCGGCGCAGCGCAGCGCTCGCCACGGCGCGAGCCGGTCGTCGGCCGCGATCTCGGCCAGGGTGACGGCGGCGCCGAGCGTGGCCCCGGCGCCGTTTGCGCGCTCGCGCAGCTCGGCGACCCGGCGCAGCGACACGAGCAGCGTCGGGTTTTGGTGGCGGCGCTTCATGTTCGGGACCAGATCGGTGCCGCCGGCGAGCACGCGGGCGCGCGGCCCCTCGCCGGCGAGGATTGCCGCGACCTCGTCGACCGACTTCGGCGCCACGTAGGCGAACGGCGGGCAGCGCATCATGACGACGCCTCCGATTTCAGCCGCCCCTCGTGCGGATGCGGCGGTTGGAACCCCGGCTTCGGGCCGCGCCGGCGCGGCGGCTCGTTGGTCGCGCGGCCGTCGCCGCCGTCCCACGGCGGCGGCACCGTGAGCGCGCGCGCCACCTCGAACGCCGGGAACGCGGTCGGACCGTAGCGCTTGTCGGGCGCCGCCAACGCCCGCAGGATCATCTCCGGCTGGATCGGGATCTGATCGATGCGGACGCCGACCGCATCGTAGATCGCGTTGGCGACGGCAGGAATGATCGGCAAGAGCGGCCCTTGGCCGACCTCCTTGGCGCCGAACGGCCCGTTGGCGTCCGGGTCTTCGACCAGGTAGGTCACGACCGGCGGCATGTCGAGCGCCGTGGGCGTCTTGTATTCGAGTACCGACGGGAACTTGTGCACGAGCGCGTGCGACCGTTTGGGCGGCAGCCGGCGGAACGCCGACTCCTCCATCATCACTTCGCCGAGACCCATGTACACGCCGCCCTCGACCTGATTGATGACGAGCGTGCGGTTGATGCACGTGCCGATGTCGTGGGCGATCCAGATCTTGACGACGTCCCACCAGCCCGTGTCGGGGTCGACGCGCGTTTCGACCACCGCGGCCGAGTACGAGTAGGTCGGCGACGGTCCGACGCCAGCCCCCTTGAACTTGCCCGGCGTGCGGGGCGGCTTGTACGAACCGACCGTCCCGATCGTCCCGTGTTTCGTCTCGGCGCGGACCACCGCGTCGCGGAAGCTCATGCCGCGGTCCGGGTCCTGCGCGTCGAACACCCGGCCGCCGGCGAACACGACGCGGTGTTTCGGCACGTCGAGGTCGGCGGCGACGGCGTCCGCGATCAGGTCGCGCGCCTGCTCGGCGGCGCGAATGGCCGCGTTGCCGGTCATCAGCGTGACGCGGCTCGAGTAGCTGCCGAGGTCGACCGGCGTGAGGTCGGTGTCGCCGGTCACGACGCGGATATCGTGCGGGTCGATGCCGAGCACCTCGGCGACGCACGCGGCCAGCACGTCGTCGGAGCCCTGGCCGCAGTCGGTCGATCCGCAGAACGCCGTGACGAGGCCGCTGCGGTCGAGCTGGAGCTGGACGCCGCTGTGCGGCATGTCGTTCCAGTAGATTGGCAGCCCCGCGCCGCACAGGTACGACGAGCACGCCAGGCCGAGGCCATGGCCAAACGGCAGCTTGCCCCAGCGGTCGCGGTAGCCGGAGCCGTCGACGACCTTGTCGATGCACTCGCGCAGGCCGACGGTGCCGAGCTGGAGCCAGTTGGCGGTGAGCGAGTGCGGCTCGGCGAGCTGCTGCAGGCGCAGGTCGGCCGGGTTCTTGCCGAGCGCGACCGCGATCTTGTCGAGCTGTACCTCGAGCCCGAACCGCGGCTGCGGCGTGCCGTGGCCGCGCTTGGGGCCGCACGGTGGCTTGTTGGTGAACGTCCGGCAGCCGCGAAAGCGGTAGCGCGGGATCTTGTACGTGACGGTCTGCAGCGCGCCGGTGTAGAAGGTGGACGCGACGCCGTAGGAGCCGTATGCGCCGCCGTCGAGCAGCGTGGACAGCTCCTGGCCGACGATGTTGCCGTCGGCGTCGACGCCGGTGCGCAGCTTCATCAGCACCGGGTGGCGGCCGCGGTGGCAGTAGAACACCTCCTCGCGGGTGAGGCAGATCTTGACCGGCCGGCCGAGCAACAGCGCCGCCTTCGCGACGACGATCTCGTGGTTGAACGGGTCGGTCTTGCCGCCGAAGCCGCCGCCGTTGGGCGTCGCGATCACGCGGATGTGCGCCGGGTTCATGTCCAGCGCCTTGGCCAGGGCGCGGTGGACGTAGTGCGGCGTCTGCGTCGACGACCACAGCACGAGCTTGCCGTCGCGGTCGAGATCGGCGACGGCGGCGTGCTGTTCGAGCGGCATGTGGGTGTTGCCCTCGTAAAACAGCACGTCCTCGAACACGCGGTCGGCGCCGGCGAGCGCGGCGTCGACGTCGCCGAAGTCGAAGCCGACGGTCTTGTGGATGTTGCCGTCTTGCGCGTAGGCGTGAATCTGCGGCTCGGGGGTTGCGAGCGCCTGTTCGGGCGTGGCGATCGTGTCGAGCAGCTCGAAGTCCGCCTCGATCAGGTCGAGCGCCTCGACGCAGGTCTCCTCGCTGTCCGCGATCACGGCCGCATAGGGATCGCCGACGAATCGGACGCGGTCCGGCTGCAGCGCGTGTTCGTCCTCGCTCACCGGCAAGATGCCGTACGGGATCGGAAAGTGCGCGCCGGTGAGGACGAGCTTGACGCCCGGGTGCGCCTCCGCCTTCGACGTGTCGATCGACCGAATGCGCGCGTGCGGAAGGTGCGACCGCAACAGTTTGCAATGCAACATGCGCGGCAGCGACAAGTCGTCGGCAAACAGCGTCTTGCCGGTGACTTTGGCGCGCCCGTCGACCCGGCGGCGGCGTTTGCCGATCACCTTGAACTGGGCGGTCATCGCGGCGGCTCCTTGCCCGCGGTCGCATCGAAGTCGGCGGCGCAGTCGGGCCCGAGCCCGCACACCGACCCGACCGCGTTGAAAATCGAAATGTATCCGGTACAGCGGCACAGCACGCCGGACAGGGCGGCCCGGATGTCGTCGACCGTCGGCGTCGGGTTGCGGTCGAGCAGGGCCTTGGCCGTGAGCAGCATCGCGGGAGTGCAGTAGCCGCACTGGGCGGCGCCGAGGTCGGCGAACGCCTCCTGAAGCGGGTGCAGGGTCGGCCCGTCGGCCAGGCCCTCGACCGTCGTCACGTCGGCGCCGTCGGCCTCGACGCCGAGCAGCAGGCAGGACAGCACCGGTTTCCCGTCGACCAGCACGGCGCAGGCGCCGCACTCGCCGAGTTCGCAGCCGTGTTTGGTGCCGGTGAGCCCGAGGTCCTCGCGGAGCACCTCGAGCAGGGTCTTGTGCGGCGCGAACGCGACGTCCACCTCGTCGCCGTTGACGCGCAGCCGAATCTGGGCCTTGGGTTGCACGCACTGTATTTCCCATCGCGCGCGCCGGAATACAACCGCGATCGCGGCAACCGGCGGAGATCGCGTCCGGGCGGCTGCACTATCTTGCCGGCGGGACGCCGCCGTCGGCGGGCTGCCGCGCCGGCGCGTCGGGGGCGCCGCCCGCGCGCGCGAGCCACGCCGCCACGTCCCGGCGGCCCGGGTCGAGCGCGAGCGCGCGCTGCCACGCCGCGCGCGCGTCGTCGAGCCGGCCGAGCTTGGCCAGCGCGAGGCCGAGCTGCGCGAACGCATCGGCATCGCCGGGCGCCAGCTCGGTCGCGCGGCGAAACAGGCGGGCGGCCTCGGCGGCGTCGCCGCGGTTGCCGCGCACCGCGCCGAGCAGGACGAGCGCGCCGGCGTCGCGGTCGTCGCGCGCCATGTGCGCGGCCAACACCGCCTCGGCGCGATCGGCCTCGCCGACCCGCAGCATCGCGCGCGCGGTCGCGAGCTGCGCGTCCCGGTCGAAGCCCGCCAGCGCGCCGGCGTCGCCGTCGACCAGCGCGTGCCACGCGCTCAGCAGCCGGCGCTCGAACGGCGCGTCCGCGGGCAGGTCCGCGCGCCCCAGGCCGGCCCGCCACGCGAGGTCGTCGGCCAGCGCGTCGCGCTGCCACGGCGCGAAGATGATCACCGGCGTCCGCGCCGGCAGGGAACCGAACAGGTAGGGCCGCGCGGTGGGCCGCGCGAGCGCCGCGGCCGCGGCGGGCGACGCGAACCGGGCCTCGGCGCCGGCGGCGCGCGCCGCGTGCGCCAGTCGCCCGCGCTCGGCCTCCCACATGCCGCGCAGCAGCCCGACGCGGCCGGCGACCCGCCGGCCGGTGCCGCCCTCGTAGCGCGGCGGCGGCGGCGGCTCGGCGTCGTCGTCGATGGGCGCGAGCGCGTAGCGCCACGCGCGGCCGGCGGGCGCGGCGTGCGACGGCGGCAGCGCGCCGAACGCGGGCTCGTCGCCGCCGACGTAGCGGCCGGCGCGCAGATTGCCCTCCAGCAGGCGGTCGGCCGGCCGGCCCCGCCGGCCGTCGTCGACCCACGGGACGTACAGCTCCGGCAGGCTTCGATCGAGCCACGCCGCGAACCACGCGTCGCGCACCAGTTCGCGGTTGGCGAGGCCGACGTCGGGGCGCGCGCCGGCGACGACGCGCTCGTACAGCGCGGGAAACAGCGAGTAGTCGGCGTTGGCGAAAAACAGCGCCGGGCCCGGCGGCAGGCGGCCGACGGTGGCGTCCCAGTGGCGGAGCGCGTCGTCGCGCCGGCGGGGACCGCCGTCGTCGGCGCGCGCCACCGGGCCGGCGATTGCGAGCGCGGCCACCGGGGCGGCGACCACCGCGCCGGCGACGCGGCTGTCGCCGAGCGCCGCCGGCAGCGCGCGCGCGATCGCGGCGCAAAGCGGCGCGACGCCGGCGGCGCACAGCACGACCGCCGGCAGCACGTAGCCGGGCATGTCCGGGTTGACGTGGCGCTGCATCGCCGCGCCCGCGACGGTGCAGGCGGCCGACGCCAGCACGAAGGCCGCGCCGGGCAACCCGGTGAGCGCTGCGAACGCGAGCCCCGCGGCACCGGCGACCGCCGCGGCGAGGCCCGCGCCCTCGCCGGCGAGCATCCACAGCGACGCGAACCGCTCGGCCCAGCCGCCGGCCGCGAAGTTGCCGCGGTAGGCCGCGGCGCCGACGAGGTCGGCGAACCCGGACAGCGTGTCGGGCGATCCCCAGGCGAACGGCGGCGGCGCCGGCGCGGCGGCGCGGACCGGCAGCGCGGCGTACGCGGCCAACGCCGCGACGGCCGCGACGCCGGCGGCCAGCGCCGCGCGCGGCGCGCGCGCGATCGCGGGCACGACGGCGGCGACCAGCGGCAGGCCGGCGGCCGCCGCGATCGCGGGATGGATCGCGGCGGCGGCGGCGAGCGCAGCGACCGCCAGCGCCGCGTCGCGGGGCGCCCGGTGGCGCGCGACGCGCACCGCGGCCACGGCCGCCCAGGCGACCAGCGCGACGGTCGGCCCGTACACCTCGGGCCGCGTCGCGTTCGCCGCGGCCAGCGGCGACGCCGCGACGATGCCGCCGGCCAGCAGCGCCGCGATCGTCGCGCCCGGAACCAACGTCCGCGCCAGCGCCACGGCGCCGGCGACCGCCGCGGCCATCGCCGCGGCCGACACCAGCGACAGGCGGAACGCCACCTCGCCCGCGGGGACGAGCGACGCGAGCTTGCCCGCGAGCACGTACAGCGGGTGGCCCGGCGGGTGGGCGGCGCCGAGGCTCCACGCCGCCGCGGCCAGCTCCCCGGAGTCCATCCACGTCACGCCGGGCGCCGCCATCGCGGCGTAGGCCGCGAAGCTGGCGGCGAACGCGATCGCGGTCCACGGCGGGCCGCCGGACGCCGGCGCGCTGCGGGTCGGTGCCGCCATCACGACCGCACGCGCACCACCCGCGCCGGCACGCCGATCGCGACCGCCCCGGCCGGCACGTCGCGGGTGACGACGGCGCCGGCGCCGATCTGCGCGCCGCGCCCGACGGTGACGCCGGGCAGGACGATCGCGCCGGTGCCGACGTCGCAGCCGTCCTCCAGCACGACCGGCGCGAACCGCAGCGGCCCGTCCATGATCGGCGTGTCGACGGCCGGGGGCAGCTCGTGCGCCGACGTGATGATGCGGACGCCGGGGCCGATGCCGACGCGGCGGCCGATGCGAAGGCCGCCGGCCGCGTGCAGGAACGCATGCTGGCCGATCCACGCTCCGTCGCCGATCTCGAGATGGTTGCGGTAGTAACCCTTCAAGATCGCGTAGTGTCCCACGTAGACGTCGTCGCCGATGTAGACGTTTTCCGGGTGGAACACCAGCGCGCCGGGTTCGAACACGACGCCGTCGCCGCACGACGCGAGTCGATCGCGCGCGACGGTGCCGCTGCCGTGCGAGTTCGCCATGTCGGCCGAAATGTATCAGGGGTTGACATTCCCGTCGTCGCGTTGTACGTGCAACGCATGGCGAAGAAAGCAGCCCCTCGCGCCGCCAGCGCGATCGCGAAGACCTGTCTGGCCACCCAGATCCGCCGCCTCGATCGCGTGATCACCCGGATCTACGACGACGAGCTTCGCCCCTATGGGATCAAGTCGACGCAGCTGACGCTGCTGGCCAACATCGCGCTCGCCGGCGAGATTCAGCCGGGCGAGTTGGGCCGCGAACTCGACCTGGAAAAGTCCACGGTGAGCCGCAACGTCGCGCGCCTCATCGACGCCGGTTGGGTGCGATCGCGCAAGGGCGAGGACGCGCGCAGCGTCGAGCTACAGATCACGCCCGCCGGCCGCCGGCTGCTCGACCAGGCGCATGCCGGCTGGAAGGCCGCGCAGAAGAAGGCGCGGTCGCTGCTCGGCGCCAAGACCGCCGACGC
>RFGE01000250.1 GCA_003696105.1 Deltaproteobacteria bacterium
GTGGGGGCGCCGCAATCAACCCGGGTAGGGGCGCTGCAAATCAACCCGGGTAGGGGTGCCGCGAGGGGGCCGGGGCGCCAGCCCAATCAACCCGGGTGGGAGCACCGTCCAATCAACCCGGGTGGGAGCACCGTCGATCCGATCCGGATTGGGCTGGAATCGTAGGGTTTTGGAATGACAGGGAAATCCGATCTTGCGCGGTGTCATACGGGTTTGCTGTACTGAACATTAGAGCAGCTATGGAGCGCGCCAACGTCATTCCGCTGCACACACCCGCTGCCGCCCCCGCGGAGCGCCCGCGCTGGCGGCTCGCCGAGTTGTCGGGGCGACTGGTCGAGATCGCGGGCCGCGGCGCGGCCACACCGCTCACGGCGGCGATCGGGCTGGTGGTCGAAGCGCAGCGGGCCGGCGAGCCGGTCGCGTGGGTGGCGGCGCACGCCGCGACGTTCTACCCGCCGGACGCGGCCGACGCCGGCGTGGATCTGGCGGCGCTGCCGGTGGTGCGGGTGTCCGGCGCCCGCGCGGCCGCGCGCGCGGCGGATCACCTCGTGCGATCGGGAGCGTTCGCGCTGGTCGTGGTCGACCTCGGAGCGCGCGCCGCCATTCCGATGGCGATGCAGGGGCGGCTGGTCGGACTCGCGCAGCGCCACCACGCGGCGATCGTGTGCCTCACCGACACGCCGGCCGATGCGCCGTCGCTCGGCTCGATGGTGTCGCTGCGCGCGGTGGCCCTGCGCCAGCCGGCCGGCCGGGGCCGGTTTCGCTGCAAGCTCGCGGTCGTCAAGGACAAGCGGCGCGGTCCCGGCTGGAGCCACGCGGAGGTCGTCCGTGGACCGGCTGGCCTGCGTTGATCTCCATTCGTTCCCTCTGCAACTTCTCGTGCGCCGCCACCCCGATTGGCGCGACGTGCCGGTCGCGGTCGTCGCCGACGACCGGCCGCAGGCGCCGATCCTGTGGGTCAACGAACGGGCGCGCGCCGCGCGCATCTTGCCGGGCCAGCGCTACGCACACGCGCTCGGGCTGGCGCGCGACCTGCGCGCAGCTCCGGTGCCGCCCGACGCGATCGCGGCGGCCGTGGCAGCCGTAGCCGACGCGCTGCGCACGTTTTCGCCCGACGTCGAGGCGTCGGAGCGCGAGCCCGGAGTGTTCTGGCTCGGCGGCGCCGGGCTCGGCCTCTTGTTTCCGTCGGTCGGGGCGTGGGCGCGGGCGATTCGCGCGCGCCTGCGCGACGACGGCTACGCCGCGACCGTCGTGGTGGGGTTTTCGCGATTTGCGACCTACGCGGTCGCGCGGGCGGCCAGCCGGCCGATCGTGGTGTTTCGCGATCGCGACGCCGAGCGGGCGGCGGCCGAGCAGGTGCCGCTCGACCGGCTCGACCTGGAGCCGCGGTTTCGCGACACCCTCGCCAAGCTCGGCGTCCATACCGTCGGCGGGCTATTGCGGTTGCCACCGGGCGGCCTGCTCGAACGGTTCGGCCCAGAGGCGTTTCGGCTCCACGAGCTGGCCGCCGGCGAGCGGTGGGATCCTCTGCGCGCGCAGGCGCCGCCCGAGGCCGTCGAACAGAGCGTGGTGCTCGACGACCCCGAAACCGACGCCGACCGTCTCGCGTTCGCGATCAAGCGAGCGCTCGACCCGCTGCTGGCAGCGCTCGCGCGCCACCACCAGGCGCTCACGGCGCTCGTCATCGACCTGACCCTGGACCGCCACGACCCGCCCGAGCGGCGCGAGATCGTGTGCCCCGCCGAGCCGACGCTCGACGCGCGCGCGCTGTTGCGACTGGTCCATTTGCGGCTCGAGGGAGCGCCGCCGCCGGCCGGCGTCGTCGAGATCCGCCTCACCGCCGCCAGCCGGCGCGCAACCCGCGAGCAGCTCGCGTTGTTTCGTCGCGCGCCGCGGCGCGACCTGCGCGCGGCCGACGAGGCGTTCGCGCGGTTGCGCGCCGAGTTCGGCAACGACGCCGTCGTGTGCGCCCGGCTGTGCGACGCACACCTGCCCGAGGCGCGGTATGCGTGGGTGCCGCTTGGCCGCGCGGTGTCGCCGTCGCCCGCTGCCGTCGCGATGCGGCCGCTCGTGCGGCGCATCCAGCGCCCCGTGCCGCTGGTGCCGCCCGGCGCGCGCTCGCGCGACGACGGCGCGCTGGTCGCGGGGGGCGACGGCGCGCTGGTCGACCAGTGGATCGGACCATTTGTCGTGTCCGGCGGCTGGTGGCGCGCCGAGGTGCAGCGCGACTACTACTTCGCGCAGTTGCAGTCGGGCGAATTGCTGTGGGTCTACTACGATCGGCGGCGGCGCCGCTGGTACGTCCAGGGGGCCGTCCAGTGACGCCGAGGTACGCGCCGCTTTGGTGCCGGTCGAACTTTTCGTTTCTCGACGGCGCCAGCCATCCCGATGAACTCGTCGACCGCGCACATCAACTCGGTCTGCGCGCGATCGCGCTCACCGACCGAGACGGTGTCTACGGCGCCGTTCGCGCGCACGTCAAGGCGCGCGAACTCGGCATCCATCTTGTTGTCGGTGCAACTGTTTCGATCGACGACGGCAGCCACATCGTGCTGCTGGCGCGCGACCGCGGCGGGTACGCCAACCTGTGTCGTCTGCTGACTCGCGGCCGCCGCCGGTGCGCCAAGGGACAGTCGCGCGTGAGCTGGCGCGAGGTGTGCGAACACGCCGGCGGGCTCACCGCGCTGTGGGGCGGCGACGGTAGCGCAATCGTCGCGCCGGACGAGCCGGTGGTCGCGGCGCGCGCGCTGCGAGACGCATTCGGCGACCGGTTGTACGCGCTGGTTGCGCGGCACCGGCGCGACGACGAAGTCGAAGTCGAGCGGCGCGTACGTGAGCGCGCGCGCCGGTACGGCGCGCCGGTGGTCGCCGCGGTCGAAGTGCTCTATCACACGCGGGCCCGCCGGCCGTTGCACGACGTGCTCACCTGTGTGCGGCACGGCGTCACGCTCGCCACCGCGGGCCGGCTCATCAAGCCGAACGCCGAGCACGAGCTGAAATCGCCGCGCGCGATGGCGGAGCTGTTTGCGGACGACCCGGCCGCCGTGGCGCGCAGCGAGGTGCTCGCCGCCGAGCATCGGTTCTCACTCGACGAGATCCGCTATCGCTACCCGTCGGAGCGACTGCCGAGCGGCTTGACGTCGGCGCAATGGCTGCGCGAGTTGACGTTGCGCGGCGCGCGCGATCGCTACCGCGGCGAGGTGCCGGCCGAGGTGCGCGCGCAACTCGACCGCGAACTCGCGCTCGTCGACGAGCTCGACTACTGCGGCTACTTCCTCACGATGTACGAGATCGTCCAGTTCTGCCGGGCCAACGGCATCTTGTGCCAGGGGCGCGGCTCGGCCGCGAACTCGGCCGTGTGCTACTGCCTCGGCATCACCGCGATCGATCCCGTGCGCATGGGGCTGTTGTTCGAGCGGTTCTTGTCGCGCGAGCGCGCCGAACCGCCCGACATCGACCTGGACATCGCGCACGAGCGGCGAGAGGAGGTCATCCAGTGGGTCTACGACAAGTACGGTCGCGACCGCGCAGCGATGGTCGCCAACGTGATTCGCTACCGGCCGCGGTCGGCGGTACGGGATGTCGGCAAGGCGCTCGGCATCCCGGCGACCGCGCTCGATCGCGCCGCCAAGCTGCTACACCGCCACGGCGACATCGAGCCGGCGGCGCTGGCGGCCGCGGGGCTCGATCCGCAGGCGCGCGCCCACGCGCTGCTCATCGCTTTGGCCGGCGAGGTGCTCGACTTTCCGCGCCACCTGTCCATTCACCCGGGCGGGTTCTTGCTCGGTCACGAGCCCGTGTGCGATCTCGTGCCGATCGAAAACGGTGCGATGGCCGGGCGGACGGTCATCCAGTGGGACAAGAACGATCTCGACGACCTCGGGTTGTTCAAGGTCGACCTGCTCGGGCTCGGCGCGCTCACGATGATCGACAAGTGCTTTGCGCTGATCGAGCGCCATCGCGGGCAGCGGTGGACGATGGCGACCGTGCCGGCGGACGATGACGCCACCTTCGACATGATCTGCCGCGCGGACACCGTGGGCGTGTTTCAGATCGAAAGTCGCGCGCAAATGGCGATGTTGCCGCGGCTGCGCCCGCGGTCGTTTTACGATCTCGTGATCGAGGTGAGCATCGTGCGGCCCGGTCCGATCACCGGCGGCATGGTCCACCCGTACTTGCGCCGGCGCAGCGGCGCCGAGCCGGTCGCCTATCCACACCCCTCGCTGCGTCCGGTGCTCGAAAAGACGCTCGGCATACCGCTGTTTCAGGAGCAGGTCATGAAGCTGGCGGTCGTCGCGGCCGACTACACGCCGGGCGAGGCCGACCAGCTTCGCCGCGACATGGCCGCGTGGCGCCGCAGTGGCCGCATCGAGCGCCATCGCGAGCGGCTGGTGTCGCGCATGGTGCAAAAGGGCATCGCCGAGGAATTCGCTCAGCGCGTGTTCGAGCAGATCAAGGGCTTCGGCGACTACGGATTCCCGGAGGCGCACGCGGCGAGCTTCGCGCTCATCGCCTATGCGACCGCGTGGCTCAAATGCCATTTTCCTGCGGAGTTCGCGTGCGCGCTGCTCAACGCGCAGCCGATGGGGTTTTACTCGCCGGCCACGATCGTCGAGGACGCCAGGCGTCACGGGGTCGAGGTGCGGCCGATCGACGTCGCGCACAGCAACTGGGACTGCTCGCTCGAACCCGACGGCGCCGGCCGGTTCGCGATCCGCATGGGGTTGCGCTACGTCAAGGGACTCGGCCCGGCCGACGGCGCGCGCATCGAGGGCGCGCGCGCCGCCGCGCCGTTTGCGTCGATCGAGGACGTCGTCCGCCGCACCGGGCTCGACGCGCGCCGCCAGGCGCGGCTGGCCGAGGCGGGTGCGTTCGCCTCGTTCGGCCGCAACCGGCGTACGGCTCTGTGGCAGGTCCACGGGTGGGCGCGCGCGCAGCGCGACGCGCTGCCCGTGGGGACTGCGGCGCCGTCCCCCGCGTTCGCGGACCTGCCGGCGCTCGATGCGATCCTGTGGGACTACCGCACGTCGGATCACAGCCCTCGCGGCCACCCGCTCGCGCCGTTGCGCCCCGCGTTGCGCGCGCGCGGGCTGCCGGCCGCGCGCGACGTCCAACGCATGCCGGACGGCCGCCAGGTGCGCTACGCGGGCATCGTCATCTGCCGCCAGCGGCCCGGCACCGCGAGCGGCGTCACGTTCATGACGCTCGAGGACGAAACCGGCTTCGTCAATGCCGTCGTGTGGCGGCGCGTATTCGAGCGGTACGCGGTGTTGCTCAAGACGGCGTCGTTTCTCGGCATCACGGGGACGCTGCAGGTGCAACAGGGTGTCGTCCACGTCGTCGTGGACCGCTGCTGGCAACCCGATGTCGGCGCGCGCCCCGCGGCCACGCGCAGCCGCGACTTCCATTGACGGCGCGTCGTTCGCGCGCCGCGGGCGCCTCGCGGCGTCATCTCGGCTACGGATGGGTACGGGCGATCGCCGTATCGTTCAGCGCGGCTGTCCTCGCTTACCGAAGTAAGACATCCGGGAATCGTCTGCGATCGGTGTTGGCGTGCATTCTTGCGGTGGCCGCATGCCGCGGCGAAGACGGCCGGCAAGGTGGACGACTTACCATCACGGAGTTCTTTGCCGAGTTCGTTCGGCTCAGCTGCGAGTACGAATTTCGCCTGCTGCACGGCAGATGAGATCGCCGAATGCGCAAGCGGTCTGTACACCGATCGGCATCCTGTAAATCCGCGCTCACCGCGTTGGTCGTCGGGCTCCTCGCCCGATGCGATTCGGCGACCGAGCAGGCCGGCCGAGCCCAGTTTGACGGGGAAGCTGCGGCTTGTTGCCCAGACGCGCTGCGCGGTCTCCGTTGCGAACAGTTCGCCAACGCATTTTACATAGACGTTGATGCGCCCGCCGACTATGCGGCGATCGTCGTTCCGAAGGGTTCCGCGGGTGGTGCGTGCGCACAGGATTACGAATGCACGACCGATTACTGCCGCGGCGCGGGTGGGGACGCCGACGGCACGTGCGCGGCAAGGCCGGACGAAGGCGAGCCGTGCGAGTTCGACTCCGACTGTCAAGAGGGTCTGCGTTGCGATTACGATATCGA
>RFGE01000251.1 GCA_003696105.1 Deltaproteobacteria bacterium
CCCGCTCGCGTCAGCCGCGACCGCCGCCGGTCACCGCGGCGAGCCGTTCTGCGACGCCCGAGAACCGCCGGACGCCGCGCTGGGCGGCGGCGGCGAGCACGTCGCCGCTGCCGACCACGACGGCGGAGCGCCGCGCGCGCGTCACCGCCGTGTAGACCAACTCGCGAGTCGCCAGCGGCATCGCGCGCTCCGGCAGCACGACCACGACCTCGTCGAACTCGGAGCCCTGCGCCTTGTGCACGGTGATCGCGAACGCCAACGCCACGTGGGACCGCAACGCATCGAGGGGATATGCGACGTACTTGCCGTCGCGCTCGAATACCGCGGCGAACTGATGGCTGCGCCGCCCCGCATCCGCCACGCGCAACACGATGCCCTGGTCCCCGTTGAACAGCCCCCGCTCGTAGTCGTTGCGCAGCACCATCACCGGCTCGCCGGGATACAGCGCCGTCGCGCCGTGAATCGCGCCGCCGAAGTCGTCGAGGATGCGCCGATGAAAGTAGGCGTTGATCCAGTCGGCGCCGGTCCGCGGCGCCTCGTGCGTCACCGCGAGGATGCGGCCGCGGCGGCTTGCGGCAAACAGCGCGTCGAGGTCGGCGCGGTCGCGCTCGTCGAGGCCGTCCGGGCCTCGCAGGTACACCTTGCGCGCGCGCGCCTCGAATCCGGGCGCGACGATCCGCTCGCGATACCACCGGTCGAGCAGCGCCTCGCGGTCGCGGTCTGCCACGCGCTCGGCGCCGCGAAACGCCACGCGAGCGGCCCGTCGCCGCACCGCGGGCGGATCGGCGTCGCCGGCGCGCACGGCCTGCGCGAACTGCAGCACCGCCGCGCCAGCCGGATCGGCGGCGTCCATCCGGTAGCTGTGCGTGAGTCGTACGGCCGCCGCGGTGTCCGCCAGGTCGCGGAACACCGCGCCCGCGTCGACCGACGGCAACTGATCGGCATCGCCAAGGACGACCAGCCGCGCGTCCGGCCGCAACGCGGCCACGAGCCGGTCCATCATCGCCAGGTCGATCATCGACCCCTCGTCGACGATCGCGACGTCGCAGTCCACCGGACTGGCCGCGTGGTGTGCGAACCGGTCGCGCCCGGGCGAATAGCCGAGCAACCGATGCAGCGTGCGCGCGCGCGGACGGCGCGCGGCGAGCCGCTCGTCGGCGACAGCCGGATCGGCGATCGCCGCGAGCGCGGCCGTCACCGACTCGTCCATCCGGTTGGCCGCCTTGCCGGTCGGCGCCGCCAGCGCGATCGCCTCCGGCGCGATGCCGGCGCGGACGAGCGCGCGCACGATCGCGACGATGATGGACGTCTTGCCGGTGCCGGGCCCGCCGGTGATCACGGCCAGAGGCCGCTCGAGCGCGGCGGCGACCGCGACGCGCTGCTCGTCGGACAACACGACCGGCGCGCCGGCGATCACCGGGGGCCGCGCCACGACGTCGGCCACCGCCGCGTCGGCACCGGGCAGTGGACGCTTGCCCAGGCGCGGCGCGACGCGCGCGACGAAATCGATCTCGAGCGCGCGCAACCTGTGCGGATACAACCAGTCGCCATCGACCACGAGCGGGCGGTGGTCGTCGGCCGTGCCGAGCACGGGCCGCGCGCGGTCCGGCGACGCGACCAGCGCGGCGGCGACGGCCGCGTCCGCCGGCGACGCCCCGACCGCGGCCATCGCGGCCGCCAGGTCGCCCGCCGCGCCGCGAACCGGCACGCGCGTGCTGCCGTTGGCGACCGCGACCCGGACCGCCAGCACCAGATACGCCAGCGCCCGGCGCTCGTCGGGCTCGAGTGGCTCGGCGAGCCGCGCGAGCTCCCACGCCAGGTAGCGGTCTTCGAGGGTCGCCACCGCGTCGGCGGCGCCGGCCGGATCGGCGCCCCGCGCCGGCAACGGCTCGCCGGCCGGTGCGGCCCACTTGCGTCCAGCCGCCGCAAACCGCGCGGTCGCCGTCCCCAGCGGCGTCCAGTCGACGAACGTCACGGCTCGCTCCTCGGCCCCCACACCTCGCGGGCGTACAGCTCGTCCTGCCATGCGAGCAGCTCGGCAAACGGCGGGCGAGCGAAGTAGATCCCGGCGGTGCCGTCGCCCGTCGCGCGCATGCCGCGAACGAAACAGTACAACAGCCCGCCGAAGCGGCCGGCGTACACGTCTTGCTTCAGCTCCGCGCCGCCGCCGAGCCACTTCACGAGTGCGAGGGTATAGACGCGCGCCTGCAGCCCGTAGCGCTGTTCGGCGTAGTCGCGCACGGCGCCGGCGGTGTAGCGCGGGAGCGCGTCGCTCTTCCAGTCGGCGAAGTACAGCTTGCCGCCGTGCTCGAACACGTAGTCGATGAAACCGCGGACGAAGCCGCGCACACCGCCGCCGGCGCGCGGCACGGCAAACGAAAACTCCATCTCTCTCGCGCGCCCGGCCGCCGACGCGAGGCCCCCGTCGAGGCGGTCGTCGCCGAGCGCGACCGGCGCGGTCAGCGCGGTGTGCACGATACGCTTGGCCCGCGCGATGTGCGCGCGGTCGATGCCGTAGCGCAGCGCGGCCGCGGTGAACACCTCGTGCACGGATGGATCCCGCGCCCACTGCGCGTAGGACACGCCGACGCGGTCGAGATCGATCTGTTCGATCGCGGCGTGCAAAAAGCTGCCGACCGCGCGGCCGCCGGGCAGATCGCCGTCCCCGTCGGCGCCCGCGCCGGCGACCTCGTCGTCGGCCCCGTCGACTGCGACCGCAAACCCGCCGGCGTCGGCCGCCTTCATCTGCGAGTAGGACGTGACGAACGGCCCGCGCGCGGCCTCGCGCACGTCCGCATATTCGGGCGCCGCCGCATCCGCATCGACCGTCCGCGGGCCGGCCCACGCGCCGGCGCGCGCGTCGACGGCGCCGCCGTCCGCATCCGGCAGGACGCCCGGCACCACGCACACCTCGCGGGAAATCAGCCCCGGTGCGACCGGCCGCTCGCCGCTCACGATGCGCGCGAGCTGCGCGTTGAGCTGGCGGATCGGCCAGTCGCGCGCCGGGTTGATCGCGACCAGATCGCCGGCGGCCGGCGCCGGGCATGCGCCGGTGGCGTCGAACCGGCCGAAGTACGGCAGATACAGCCGCGCCTTGGCGCGCGTGATCGCCACGTACCACAAGCGCTGGTCCTCCTCGCTGGCCTCGCGAGCGGCGCGCGCGCTTGCCGTCTCCTCGGAACCCGGCAGCTTCGCGTCCGGATCGAAGTGGACGATGCGCGCGCCGTCGTCGCCGTGCACCGTCACGTACGCCGGCGCGCGCGGCCCACACCGCGAGAACCCGCCCGCGACGAACACGACCTTGGCCTCGAGCCCCTTGGCCGCGTGCAGGGTCATGATCTGCACGGCCGCACGCTCGGTGTCGAGGCGCTGGACGTTGTCGCGCGTGCCGGATCGGTCCGTCTCGTCGTCGCGCCGGCGGCGCAGCTCGACCACCAGATCCGGCAGTCCGCACCGCGTCGCGTTCGCGTGCTCGAGCAAGACCTCGAAGATGTGCAGGTAGTTGGTCAACTCGCGCTCGCTGTCGCGGAAGAACAGCTCGCGACGGACGATGCCGCTGTCCTCGATGACGCGCTGAAACAGGTCGGCGAACCGCTTGTGGTCCGCCAGCGCCTTCCACGCGAACAGCCGCTGCATCAGCGGATGATCGCCGGGCACCGCCGCGCACCGCTCGAGTTCGTCGAGCGACACGTCGAAAAACGGCGTGAGCCATGCGCGGTAGCGCGCGGAGCGGTCGAGCGGGTCCTCGATCGCGGCCAGCACCCGCAGGATGTGCTCGGCCTCGGCGGTCTGAAACAGCCCCTCCTGCTTGTAGAACGCAATGGGCACGCCGAGCCGCCGCAAGACCGCGCCGACCGCCGCGGCCTCGTTCGTTTTGCGCGTGAGGACGAAGATGTCGCTGGCCGCGACCGGCTCGCCGTCGACGAGCAGCGCGCCGTCGAGGATCGCGCGAATCTCCTGGCCGATACGCACGGCCAGCGCATCGCGCGCGTCGGTCGAGCGACTGCGGTATTTCGCGTCCTCGCAGCCGAGGTGGAACAGGTGAATCGGCGTGACCGGCCGGCCGTCGCGGTCCGTGGCGCTGGCCTCCGGCCGGCCGCACGTCACCGGATGGTCGTAGCGGATCGCCCCGGTGAACAGCGGAGTGTCATCCTGCAGCAGAATCGCGTTGTACGCGGCGATCAGCCGGCCGGTGGCGCGGTAACACGCCACGAGCGGCACGACCGCGCCGCCCGCGGCCTCGATCTCGGCGCGCGCCGTGAGGTACGCGTGGACGTCGGCGCCGCGAAACGAGTAGATGGCCTGCTTCGGATCGCCGATGACGACGAGCCGGTGCCCGTCCGGCGACTCGAAGAACACGCGCCGGAAGATGCGCCACTGCAGTTCGTCGGTGTCCTGAAACTCGTCGATGAACGCGACGCGGTAGCGCGCGCGCAGCGCCGCGACCAGCGCCGGACCCTGCGGCGACGCCAGCGCCGCGTCGACGCGGCCCAGCATGTCGTCGAAGTCGAACTTGCCAGTCCGGCGCTTGCGCGCGGCGAACTCGTCCGCCGCCGCCCGCCAGCACAGCTGCACCAACGCCGCCATCGGCGTCACGGCGACGGCCGCGAGTCGGCACCACGCGGCGGCATCCGGCGCTCCGGCCGCCGCCCGCCGCTCGGCCCACTTGCGAAACGCGGCGAGGCCGATGGCGTCGATCGCCGCGAGGACGCCGCCGATGTCGCCGGTCGCGCGCGCCTTGCCCAGCGCGCGCGCCAGGTCGTTGTCGCGGTCGTCGCCGGCGATCGAGTCCACCGCCGCCGGATCGACGCCTGCGATGGCCGCGGCGACCGCGGCGGCATCGAACGGCGGTTCGACGCGGGCGCGCGCACGCGCCACGTCGTACACCACGCGCTCGATGTCGTCGAACGCGGTGCCCGACGCGAGCACGGCGCGCAAGACGTCGCGCCCTGGCCGACTGCGCGCGACGTCGCGGCGGATCACGTCGCGAAATGCGCGGCCGAACAGGCTGCGTCCGTCGGCGTGCTCCTGTTCGAGCAGCTGGCGGTTGGCAAACGCGTGCTCGGTGAGCACGCGGCGGCAGAACCCGTGAATCGTCGAAATCGTCGCCGTGTCGAACGACACCAGCGCCGCGGCCAGCCGCGCGCGCGCCGCGTCGTCGACGATCCAGCACGCGTCGTCAGACGCGTCGTCGTCGCCGCCGGACAGGTCCAGCAGCCGCTGCAGAATCTGCCGCACGCGCGCCTGCAACTCGACGGTCGCCTTGTCGGTGAAGGTGACGACCAAGATCTGATCGATCGTCGCGCGGCCCGACAGGATCTCGTCGACGACCGCGTGTTCGAGCGTGTAGGTCTTGCCGGTGCCGGCGGCCGCC
>RFGE01000252.1 GCA_003696105.1 Deltaproteobacteria bacterium
CCCCCGGTCGGTGTGCCGGCGTACAGGTCGCCACCGGCCGCGAACCCGCGCCGCCGTGTCCGGCCAGCCGCGGCGCGGGCTGTCGCGTGCCGCGCGGCGGGGCCCCGCGGAACCCGCACGCCGCGGGCCGCCCCGTTATGTCGTGCCGCCGGTGCGAGCACCCGGCGGCGACGACCTCGAGCCGATCCGGTCACCACCGCGCAGGACGGTGCGGGCGGCCGTGGTGAGCCGCCCGCGGACGGAAGACCCGTGGATCAGGAAGACGCGCTCGACGTCGCCGGCTACGGCGCGCCGGCGCGATCGGTTGTGCTCGACCGGCTGCCGGCGACTTTGCGGGTCATGTCCAAGGACGAGATGGACCCGCTGGTAGCGCCCAACAACCGAGCGCGCCCCTCGCGGATCTGCTCCTCGACCCAGCGCGCGAACAGCGGGTGTGGCGCGAACCCGTGACCGAGATCGAACTCGAGCCCGGCCAGTAGCTCGCGCGCCGGCCCGCGCCCGTTGGTGCGCGCCGGAACGACGATCGCACGCCCGCCGGCGGCCGACGCCGCGCGCACGAGCGCCCGGATCCGCGCGACCCAGGGCTCGCGCTTGCCCGGCCAGTCCTCGCGCCAGGTCCCGACCTCGACGGCGCGGAACGCGCCGGCCCCGTTGTCGCGCATCTGGCGCGCGAGAGACTCGAGCACCGCGACCCAGTGTTCGTTGCGCGCGTCGTCGCCGGCGCCGTGAGCCACGAGGATGATCGTCTCGCGTGCCGGGTCGCGCGACAGCTCGCGCGCTCGCTCGGCCAGCGCCTTGGCGAACAGCGGATGGTCCTCCAGCCCGCCGACCGTCGTGATCAGCGCCGCGCTGCGGATCCTCGGCGGCGGCGACGCCGCTCGCGCGGCGGGGACGTGGCCGCCGTGGCCGGTCGCCGCTGCGCGGCCGTGGCCGGTCGCCGCCGCGTGGCCGTGGCCGTGGCTGCCGTGGCCGGTCGCCGCATCGTGGCCGTGGCTGGAGCGCGCGGCGGCGCGGTCGTCCTCGACGTCGAGCCCGATCATGCGCTCGACGGTGGCGCGGAAGCTCGACGCCATGCCGAACACTCGCACGATCACGATGCCGCGCGCGCCGCGCGCTTCGAGCCGGCGGATCGCGCGCTCGACGATCGGCTGATCGGCCATGCAGAACGCAAACTCCGTCGGGTAGCGCGCGGTGACGTCGGCCAGCGCCGCGCGCATGGTCTCGTTCCAGTCAAAGTCCGATCCGTGCGCGAGCACAACGACGCCGATGTCGTCGGCGGTCAGCGTTGCGCGGTTTGCCTCGCGCCGTAGCCACAGGCTCACGGCCGGGTGCGGCGTGACCCCGGCGCCGGCGAGATCGACGCCGTCGGGGAGCTCGCGCCTCAGCACGGCGTCGAACGTCATCATGCCGTCGAGCTTCTTGCCGAGGTGAAACGGGACCACGACCGGGCGCTTTCCGCCGGATACCGCGTCGCGCAGCCGAGCGCGGCTGCCGGCCTCGATCGGATCGGCCTCCGAGTGGCCGACGCCGGACACCTCGTGCCAGACGACCGCGCGGACGTCCGCGAAGCCGAAGCCCACGGCGGCGGTCCGCGCGAGTCGCTCGAGCTCGTCGGTCATGCGCTCGCGCGACGCTTCGTCCGTGGCGCCGTAGCCGACGACGACGACGCGGCGGCCGGCGGGAGCGTCGATCCGACGGAGCTGATCGGCCAGCGCTTCGACGGCGAGATAGCTGGCGCCGAACCGGCGCGCGACGCGGGCGTCCGGGGCGGTGTCGCGGAGCAACGCGCGCGCGAGCGCCCAGCGCGGATGCGCCTCGGTGATGAACAGCGGCAGGACGATCATTCGCGTCGCGCCGCGCTGCCGAAGCCGCGCGAGCGCGGCGTCGATCTGCGCGCGGGTGCGCTCGTCGGTGACGAACACGACCTCCGAGGGGTGCTCGCGCTCGAGCTTTGCGACGGCGTCGCGGACCTCCTCGTTGCCGAGGAAGCCGCGATCGGGCGCGACGACGAGGAACGCCACCGCGGGCTCGGTCCGCTGCACCGCCGGCGGGCGTGCGCTGGGGGCCACGGCCCGCGTGGACGTGCACGCGGCCGCCGCGGCGGCGAGCGCGACGAGCGCGGCCCGCTGCCGCGCGACCGTGGGCAATCGGGTGGGGATGCACGTGTTCACGGATGCCTCCTGCGCCGATCGGCGGTCAGAACTCGGTGCTGCCGGCGCCGGCGTAGGCCCACCGCACGGTGAGCACTCCGTCAGCGTAGTCGGCGATCTGGAGCTTGGCGAACCCGCCGTCGGCAGTTCGCACGACGTATACGGCCGCTTTCGGCGTCGTGGTGTGCGTGGTCGGATCGTAGTCGTACCACCCGTTGAGCACGGGGTTGCCGGAGAACTCGCCGGATCCAGGCGGGCCGGGCAGCGGCAGCATGGTGTCTATCTCGTAGCCGTCGGTGGGCGCCGACGCGACGTCTTCGATCGCCGTGGCGCCGGTGTCGACGGCGCCGCCGGCGCCGGGGCCGCTGGTGCCGCTGTTGGTTCGCAGCTTCGTGCGCGAGACGCCGAGGTCCCAGTCGGTGCTCGCGCCCGGGTCGTCGATCGCGACGATCGCGCCGAGGCGCAAGCTCACGTAGACCCAGGCCGAGCCGTCCGATGCGTCCACCACGAGCGGCTCGGGCGGCGATCCGGCCGGCGGCTCGACCGGGCCCCAGCGGAACGTCGGAAACCCCGACGTTCCCGCGTCGTCGTAGTAGTCGAGCATCTGCAGCTTGAAGTAGCCGCCCTCGACGGTGCGGACCACGTAGACGATGTCGCGCGGGCTCAGGGTGTGGCTCGACGGATCGTAGTCGTACCAGCCGTCGCCGCCCAAAAACGCGGTGTCCGGGTCCTCGTCGTCGTCGTCGGAGTCCGGCGCGTCGACGATGTACCCGACCTCCGGCGCCCGCGACAACGCGTCGAAGTCGGCGTCCGGGAGCACCGCGACCTCGACGCCGCCGGTGCCGCTCGCGCCGCCGTTGGACTTGATCTTGAAGCGCTGAAACGCCAGATCCCAGTCGTCGCTGTCGTCGGGTGTCGCCGGATCGACCTCGGCTTTCGTCTCGAGGTCCAGGTACACCCACACACCCTCGCGGCTCGCGTCGACGCGGGTGGTCGTCGTGCCGTCGCCGTTGTCGGTGTGGGCGATCCGTCCGGGGACGTCGGCGTCGGTGCCGGTTCCGGCGTCCGCGCCAGCGGATGGATCGGGGCCGATGTCGTCGGCGCACCCGGCCACCGCGAGGCCCGCGGCGACGAGGGCGGTCGTGATCGGATTGCGCAGGTAGACAGGCATGGTCGTCGTCCTTTCGTTGTTGGTGTGACCGCGCGTCACGGCGCCCGCCGTTCGCGCTCGTCGTCGACGAGCCGCAGCGCGGGGCGCTTCGGTCGCTCGGATTGCTGTGCAAGGTTGGCCATTGCCGTCGCGACCACGGTCGCGAACGTCTCGTAATCTTCGCGAGTCATACGTACGGTCACCGGCCCGGCGTGCACGTGAACGGCGCCACACGAACACAGCTCCACGCGGTAGCCGGGCAAGTGAGCCAACAGCTGGCGTTGGCAAGCCTCGCCGGCGGTCATGGGATCTCCTTTCGCGTCGTGTCGCTCAGCGAGTAGCGGCCGGTCAGCCCGGCGTATAGGCGGCGAGGTGGTATCGGCACCAGGTCGGCGTCGCCGGCGTCGAGCGCGTTGGCGACGCCGGCGAACAGATCGAGGGCGTCGGTGATGCGGACGCGAACGCGGACGTCGAGATCGACGTAGGGGTCGGCGGCGATCGGCATGTCGTCGGCGTAGAACGTCCGCGCCCCGACGAGGCTGCCGCGGGCGGTCACCCGGGTGCGCCAGCGCGCGAGGTGGACGTCGATCTCGCCGGACAGCCGGTGCGCGGCGCGGCCGGGCAGCGCGCGATCCGCCTTCCGGTCGAGAGTGTCGAGCCACGCGTACGCCAGCGCGACGGTCGCCGGGCCCTGCCGGAGGCGCGCGCGAAGCTCGGCGCCGCGCGTGCGCGCCGAGGCGATGTTGACGTAGTGAAACCGGCGCGTGCCGTCGGCGCCGCTGTCGGGTGCGACGTCGGTGGCGATCATGTCGTGCAGGTCGGTGTGAAATGCCGCCGCGGCCAGCCACAGCCGGCGCGACAGCCGCGCCTCGACGCCGGCGTCGACGGTGCGCGACGTCTCGGGCTCGAGGTCTGGGTTGCCGTCGACGCGGTAGCCGGCGCTCGGGTTCTCGAACCGCAGCAGCAACTGCTTGAAACTCGGCGCGCGAAACCCCCACCCGTAGCTCGCGCGCGCAACCCAGCGTTCGGTCACGTCCCAGCGCGCCGCGAGCTTGGGCGTCGCGTGGGTGCCGAACTGCGAGTCGACGTCGACCCGCACGCCGGGCACCACCGCCACGTGGGGCTCGGCGCTGGCGAACCACTCGTCCTGGGCGAACACACCGAGCCGTCGACGGCGACCGTCGTCGCGCAGGCGCGGCGAGAACAGCGACTCGGTCGACGCCTCGGCGCCGACGGTCACGGCATGGCGGTCGGCGACGACGGCGTCGACCTGCACGTCGATCTCGGCGAGCGCCTCGCGGGTGCGCTCGAACTGGTCGAGGGCGTCGGAGCCGCGCTGGTCCGACAGGTACTGGTCGCGCAGGTGCGCGTAGGACGCGGCAGCGGTCACGCGCACCAGGGGCGCCGGCCGCCACGTGGCGCGGAGGCTGGCCGTCGCGATCTCGGTGCGCGTCGTTCGGTCGAACACGGCGCCGGACGCGCTGGCGTCGACGCCGCGGCGGTCGCGGAGGTCGTAGTCGCCCCGCGCGGCGAGCGTCACCTCCGACGTTGCGGCGACCGACGTCCGCGCCGCGACGTGCGCGTCGTCGTAGGCGCTGCCGGTGGTCGCCGGATCGGCCGGCGCGCGGTCGAACGCGTCGGCGCGGTGCCAGCCGGCGCTGATCCGGCCGCGCCACGGGCCGGCGGTGCCGGCGAGTCGGGCGCTGGCGTCGAGCGAGCCGCCGGTGCCGGCGGCGGCGTGGACGGTCGCCTCCACCGGAGACGCCGCGCTCCGCGTGATGATCTGGATGACACCGCCGATCGCGTCGGAGCCGTACAGCGCCGACGCCGGGCCCTTGACGATCTCGATGCGTTCGATGTCCTCGACCGCGAACCGCTCGAGATCGATCGCGCCGCCGACGCGGCCGATCGCGCGCTCGCCGTCGACGAGCACGAGCACGTAGTCGGGCGCGAGCCCCTGTACGCGCACCGCCGCGCCGCGAAACGACCGGAACACGTCGAGCCCGGGGTGATGCGCGAGCAGGTCGGCGACGTTCTCGGCGCCGGAAGCCTCGATCTGATCGCGGGTGATCACGTCGGTCGCCGTCGTCGTGGCGGCGAGTGGGTGCTCGGTGCGCGAGCCCGTCACGACGATCACCTCGCCGTCGAGGAGGTCGGCGTCGGCGGCGCTCGGGTCGTCGGTGTCGCCCGCGGCGCCCGCGCCGGCGCGATCCGCGCCGCCGTCGGAGCCGGCGCCGGCGTGCGAGATCTCGGCGCCAGCCACCGTCGCCGCCAGCGCCGCGGCTAACGCCAGCGAGCGCAAGCAGAGCCCCCGCGCGGACCTCCGACACGGGACGCGCCTGGCCGGGCGCGCGGAGGACAGGCTCGAAGGCCCGCGCGGGACACTCGCGATCATCGCGCCTCCACCGCCGCGGCGCGCGGCGCGCAGAACATCCGCTGCAGCGCGCGGATCTGGTCGGGCGACGGCGGCAAGACGCCGAACCCGCGCGCGGCGACAGCGGCGAGTTGGTCGACGTCCTTGACCCATGCGTAGGGGCGGCCGCACGCGAACAGCTCGTAGGCGTGGCCGGTGATCCCGGCGGGCAACAGCAGCGACACCCGGCGCGCCGGGTGCCACAGTTGCACCGCGGCGAAGCCCGGCGGCATGTGGAGCCGGCGCGGGTGCGTCGGCGGGAGCTGGCGCACGATCCACGCCCCCACGCGCGTGACCTCGACGCGCTCGCGCGGATCGTGCGGTGGTGGAGGCCACGGCTCGTTGCAGTTGGGCATGCGATATCTCCGAATCTCGATGCGGTGCGGCGGTCCGTGCGCCGGCGGGCTCTGGATTCGGGATCGCGGGCCGCGGTGCCGTGCGGGCGGGGTTACTCGGTCGGCGGCCTCCGTGGCGATGGACGCAGCCGGACTTCGCGGGGCGCGTCGCGGAGATCCTCGAGGGTCACGACGGCCGTGCGCCGGCAGCGCGGGCACTTGAGCTCCACGCCGGCGCCAGCGCGGCGCGCCAGCAGGCGTCCGCACGCGCAGCGAACTTCGTCATCGCGGGCCACGGACAAATCAATATTGATTTTCAAAACCAAAGTCAAGAAAAAAGCAACCCGTCGGGATGGCCGCCCGCAGGCTCCGCCCCGGCCGCATCCTCGACGCGGCACGGGCGCACCTCCCCGTGGGTCCCTCTGCGCCGACCGTCGAGGGCTTCACGGAGTCGAGCGGGCACACCACCTGGTCGTGCAAACGCCTCAGGTTCTCGCCCTCGTCGACGGCGGCCATCTGGCGCCACACAAGAAGTCCCCCGGGAGGAGGAGCCGGAAGTCCTCCTGGAAGTGGGTGCGCATCTCGCTGACCCACTGTATGACGAGCCCGGTCGGCGCGACGAAGAGGACGCGGCGGACCCGGCCGCGGATCGTCAGCTCGCGCAGGATCAGCCCCGCCTCGATGGTGTTGCCCAGCCCAACCTCGTCGGCGAGCAAGTAGGTGACGCAGTCGCCGGACATGGCCCGCGGACCGCTCCAGGCTTTCGACTGGGTCCACGATGACGCGGACCGTCGCGCCCTACGCGGGCAGCCACACGTCGACGACCTCGGTGCCCCACAGGCGGCTCTGGGTGACGACCTGGCCGACCTTCCGAGTCGCGGGGAGCCAAATCCAGTCGCCGAGGTTCATGTCAGGCCACGTTGAGCGGGTAGTTGGGAAACACGCTCGCCCACGTCGCCGGTGTGACGACCACGCAGTCCTTGACGTACTGCCGAGCCCACGCCGTCGTGGTCTCCTGCCGAAGACGTGCCAGCAACCTGTTCTTGAAGTCTCCGAGAAGCGCTGGATCCGGGCTCCCGACGCCGAGAAGGCAGACAAGGATGAAACGCTTCCCATCCCGCTTCATCAGATGCAGGAAGGTGTAGCTGTCCCTGGCCTTGGGAACGAGCTCATTGTGGATCAGCCCGTTGCCCTTCATCTTCTTGCGAAAACTCCTCAGCTCCTCCTCCCGGTACGGGTCCGGCGCCCCTTCAGGATCTTTGACCTCGATCAGAAGTGATCTCGATGCCTCTTCGACGACGAAGTCCACGAGCGCCATGCCGTAAGGGAGCGGGGTGCCCCGCTGGTCCAGCCGCTCCACCCGGGCCGAGCCCGGGAACCTCAGCTCCATGCGCCCTTCACGCACCGTCGCCATGGTCACTTCGACTCCAGAGCCCGCTGGACGTCACGCTCGTAGAGATCGGCGAACGTGCCGGATATGGCGTTGGGGTGCATGTGCAGAAAGTCTTCGGTCGCATGGTGCCTGACCGTGCCGTGGTCGTCCCGATACAGGGAGTGGAAGCGAACCCGGTCACCTGCCTTCATCCGCAGGTCAAACTCCTTGAGCAGCACGTAGTCGTGGGTCGCGAGCAGGATCTGCACGCCCATGCGCTGCAGCTCCAGCAGGATCTCGACCAGCGTGCCCATCTTCTTCGGGTTGAGGTTGGCTTCGGGCTCGTCCCAAAACAGCACCGAGCCGTCGAGCAAGGTGCCGTTCTGGATCAGCAGCCAGAGCAGCGCGAGCTTGCGCATCCCCTCGGCGAGCAGCGTGAACTCGAGGTTGCCCTGCTTGTTCCGCAGGAAGAACGTCTCCTCCTTGCGGATGACCTTGCCCTGGATGTCCGTCTGAATGATCCGCAGGAGGTTGCGGCGCCAATCGTTGTGCGGCCCGCGCAGGATGTCGCGGAAGGCTCGCAGGATGATGTCCCGGTAGATCTCCTCAAACTCGATCTCGCGCAGCTCGTACAGCGACAGAAAGCCGGGCGCGTTCGCGAGCATCTCCTTCACCGGGATGTAGGCCGACTCGATCTCGGCCGCCGTCCAGCCATCCTTGCCGGTGATGCGTGCCGAGCTCGGCTCCGTGGCGTGGTTACTGAACGAGATTCGGAGCTTCGTGCCTCCCCGGTAGATCTCGACCGCTGCCCGGCTGCTTTTGCCCGTGCGATGGACGAGTCGCCCAATGCGGCGTTGGTACGGGAGGAAGGTGCGGATCAGCTTGGCCGCGAAGCTGGCCTTGGTCTTGGTGATGTCGCAGGCGGCGTAGGCCACCTTGAGCAGGTGGGTCTTTCCGGTGCCGTTCTCACCGATGAAGATGTTGATGCCGGGCGACAGCTCCACGTCGAGCTGCTCGAAGGCGGTGAAGCGCTCGAGCTTGATTCGGGTGAGGCTCATACGTCTCCTCCCAGCCGCATGGTCGCGACATCGTAGTACATGAGCAGCTTCTCATCCTCCTGGATGACCTGGGTACGTGAGCTTTTTCGCGACGTCGGCGATGGTCTAGTCGTCCTGCTCGTCGTAGCAGTGCTTGAACCCGGCGCAGACCGCCTCGGTGCGGAACTGCTTGATCTTGCGCGTCGTCGAGGTCTTGTAGTCCTCGAACTCCCGCAGCAGCGTGCGAATGTCACTTCTCACGATCATGACCCACGAATTCTCACGATCATGACCCCGGGGTGGTCCGAGGAACGGCGCAGGTGAGGTAGCACAGGTTGTGGATAACGGGTTAGGACCTCCTGCGGGGACGGGGTGTGCGGTTGGCGTCGGCGGCGCCGGGGCGCCAGCGGCGGCGGTAGCTGTC
>RFGE01000253.1 GCA_003696105.1 Deltaproteobacteria bacterium
ACCGAGACGCTCGAGGTGCACGAGCCGCTGTGGGTGATCGCGGGGTTCGCGGGGGCGGCGGTGCTCGGCAGCGGCGCCGGGCTGGTGTTCTGCGCGCTCGCGCAGATGTCGCGTTTCGTCGACCGGGCTCGTGGCCCGTTGATGCGGCCGCTGTTCTGGATCTCCGGGATCTTCTTCGTCGCGGACCAACTGCCGGCGCGGGCGCGTGACGCGCTGTTGGCGAACCCGGTGCTGCACTGCACCGAGCTGGTGCGGGCCGGCTGGTTTCCGAGTTACAGCGCTCAATACGTCGACGTCGGCTACGTTGCATTGTGGGCTCTGAGCCTGTGGTGTGTGGCCCTGACTCTCGAGCGCTCGGTGCGCGGACGAATCGAGCTGACATGATCGAACTGCGCGGCGTCACCAAGATCTATCGGACTCCATTCGGCCCGAACGTCGTGCTCGACGAATTGACGGCGCGTTTCCCTCCGAAGACCGCGGTCGGCATCCTCGGGCGCAACGGCGCCGGCAAGTCGACGCTGTTGCGCATCATTGGCGGCGCCGAGCTTCCGGATGCCGGCAGCGTGATCCGGCGCGGGCTGATCTCGTGGCCGATCGGGTTTCAGGGCGGCTTCAACGGGTCGCTCACCGGCGAGGAGAACTGCCGGTTCGTCGCGCGCATCTACGGCCAATGCGTCGACCGCGTGGTCGACGAGACGCGCGCGTTCGCCGACCTGGGCAACTATTTCTTCATGCCGGTGCGGACCTACTCGTCGGGTATGCGGGCGCGCCTGGCGTTCGGGCTCAGCATGGCCATCGATTTCGACGCGTACCTGGTCGACGAGGTGACGGCCGTGGGCGACCAGCGGTTCCGCCGCCGCTGCCAGGAGGCGTTCGCCGCGCGGCGCGAGCGAGCGGCCCTGATCATGGTCTCGCATCGCGTCGAGACGCTCAAGGAGTACTGCTCCCGCTGCGCCGTGCTACAAAACGGCCGCCTGGTCATGTTCGACAGCGTGGAAGAAGCCGCCGACGTCTACAGCCGGGAGCTGGCGGCATGAGTTCGCTCGACGGTGCGGCGCGCGCGCGCGCGATTCGCCAGGCGCGCGCGCGGCGGCTCGCGCGCCGGTTCGTCGCGTGGGTGGTCGTCCCGACGTTGCTGTCGGCGGTGTACTACGGCTGTTGGGCGTCGTCTCAGTACGTGTCCGAAGCGGTCGTCGCCGTGCGGTACGGGCCGGACGGCAAGGAGGGCCACCTCGAGCGCGACGCGAACCTGTTGCGCGCGTACGTCCAGTCGCGCGACCTCGTCCGCGCGCTCGACGAGGCGCTGAGCCTGCAGGAACACTTTGCGGCGCCGCAGGTCGACCGATGGTCGCGGCTGGCGGAGGATGCGCCGTTCGAGGAACGCTACCGCTACGTCCGCGAGCGCATCGACACGGCGTTCGACAAGACGGCCGGGACGCTCACCGTGCGCGCGCGCGCGTTCACTCCCGAGTTCGCGCAGGCGATGTGTAAGGAGGTGCTCGCGGCGCTCGACAAGAAGGTCTCCGCACTGTTTCCCGACGACCCGCATCCGCCGAGACTCGTGATTCTGGCGGAGCCGTCCTTGCCCGATGTCGCGGCGCTGCCGAAGCGGGGCTGGCGCATCGCCACCGTGTTCTTCGTGTGTCTGGCACTGATGGGGATCGTCGGCCTGGCGGCCGCCGCGATTCGCGAGCACGCCAAGCTGTGAGGCGAGGCCGAAGGTGGAACTCGCAGGCCACGTGGTCGGCAATCGCTGCCCGCTGTTTCTGATCGCCGGGCCGTGCGTCATCGAGGGCGAGGCGATGGCGCTCGACACTGCGGCCGCGCTCGCGGACATCGCGCGGCGGCTCGGCGTGCCGTACGTGTTCAAGTCGAGCTTCGACAAGGCCAACCGCACGTCGGCGACGGCGCCGCGCGGTCCGGGGCTGGCCGAGGGGCTGCGCATCCTGGCCAAGGTGCGCAGTGAGGTGGGCGTGCCCGTGCTCACCGACGTTCACGAGGACACGCCGGTCGACGAGGTCGCCGACGTGGTCGACGTATTGCAGACGCCGGCGTTTTTGGTCCGGCAGACCAACTTCATTCAGCGCGTCGCCGCGGCCGGCAAGCCGGTCAACATCAAGAAGGGGCAGTTTCTCGCTCCGTGGGATATGCAACATGTCGTGGACAAGTGCCGCGCCGTCGGCAACCACGATGTGATGGTGTGCGAGCGCGGCGTGTCGTTCGGCTACAACACGCTGGTGTCCGACATGCGCGGTCTGGCGATCATGCGGCGGATCGGTTGTCCGGTCGTGTTCGACGCGACCCACTCGGTCCAGCAGCCGGGCGGCCGCGGTGCGGCATCCGGTGGCCAGCGCGAGATGGTGCCGGTGCTCGCGCGCGCGGCCGTGGCGGCGGGCGTCGCCGGCCTGTTCATGGAGGTCCACCCGGATCCGGACGCGGCGTGGAGCGACGGCCCGAACCAGTGGCCGCTGTCGCGCACCGAGGAGCTGCTCGAGGGGCTGCTCGCGATCGACCGCGAGGTCAAGCGGCGTCCGTACCTCGAGGACGAGGAGGACCTGTGACGGCGGCGCTGCGCGACCGGCTCGCGCGCGTGCGGCTCGTCGTCACCGACGTCGACGGGGTGCTCACCGACGGCACGCTGTGGTACGCCGGCGACGGCGAGGCGATCAAGGCGTTTCACGTGCGGGACGGGGCCGGCATCCGCGCGCTGATCGACTCGGGGGTGGAGGTGGCGGTGGTGACCGCGCGCCGGTCCGAGGCGGTGGCGCGGCGGCTGGCCGACCTCGGCGTCGCGCGTTACCTGCCCGGGCGGGCGGACAAGCGGGACGCGCTGGCCGAGTTGGCGGCCGCGGCCGGCGTCGACGCCGGCGAGGTGGCGTACGTGGGGGACGATGCGCTCGATCTGCCGGCGCTGGCCGCGGCCGGTGTCGCGATCGCGGTCGCGGACGCGCATGCGAGCGTGCGCGCTGCCGCCGACTGGGTGACGCGCACGCCGGGGGGCCGGGGCGCGCTCCGCGAGGTGGCCGACGCGATCTGCGCGGCGCGCGCGGCGGCGGACCCGCGGTTTACGGTGGCGATCCCGGCGCGCTACGGGTCCGAGCGCCTGCCCGGCAAGCCGCTTCGCGCGATCGCCGGACGGCCGATGATCGAACACGTCGTGCGGCGAGCCGTCGACGCCGGGGCGGCGGAGGTGTGGGTGGCGACCGACGACGAGCGCATCGCCGCCGCGGCGCGGGCCGCCGGCGCGCGCGCCGCGCTCACGTCGCCGGCGTGCGCGTCCGGTACGGATCGCATCGCGGCGCTGGCGGAGCACGTCGGTTGGTCCGACGACCGCATCGTCGTGAACCTGCAGGGTGACGAGCCGGCGATGCCGCCGGCGCTGGTGCGCCTGGTCGCCGGCGAACTGGCGGCGCGGCCCGATGTGGGAATCGCGACGGTGGCGGTACCGGTGCGGGCGCCGGCCGAGCTGTTCGACCCGAATGCGGTCAAGGTCGTGTGCGCCGACGACGGTCGCGCGCTGTGGTTTTCGCGCGCGCCGATCCCGTGGGTCCGCGGCGCGTTCGCGCTCGGCGCGGCGCCCGACGAGCTGCCGGCGGGAGTGCCGTTTTTGCGCCATGTGGGGTTGTACGCGTATCGGGTCGGCGACCTGCGCCGGCTCGCGGCGCTGCCGCCGCACCCGCTCGAGACGGCCGAGCGGCTCGAACAACTGCGCGCGCTCGCGGCCGGCGTCGGCGTGTACGTTGCGCGCGCCGACGCGGCTCCGCCGGCGGGCGTCGATGTGCCGGAGGACATCGCGCGCGTCGAGGAGGTGCTTCGTGGGCGCTAGCGCGCGAGGCGATCGGAGCGCGGCGCGGTGGACCCCGGGTGGCGCGGCGCTGCCGGCCGGCGCGGAAGCGGGCGCGGTGTGTGACGCGGCAGCCGGCGACAGCGCGCCGTGGCGGACCGTCGGCGTGTTCTCGCGCCGCCTGGCGCGGACGCCGCACTTGCCGGCGCTCGTCGGCGCGCAGCGGATCGCGCGCTTCCCGCCGGCGGCCCGTGCCCGCGACCTCGACGCTGTCGTCGGCTGGGGGCGCAAGCGCCGCCACGAGCGGGCGCGCGCCTACGCCGCGCGCCACGGACTGCCGTACTGGTGTGCCGAGGACGGATTTCTTCGTTCCGTCGGCCTCGGCGTCTCGGGCGCCGCACCGCTGTCGATCGTGCTCGACGACCGCGGCATCTACTACGATGCCACCCGGCCGTCGAGGCTCGAGGCGCTGCTGGCGGCAGACGGCCCGGTGTGCGACACCGCCGGCGCGGAGCGCGCGCGGGCGTGTATCGACGCCATCGTCGACGCGGGGCTGAGCAAGTACAACCATTCGCCGCCCGGCCCCGTCCGCCTGCCGGGGCGCCGGCCGCGCGTGCTCGTCGTCGACCAGACGCGCGGCGACCTGTCGGTGCGGCTCGGCCTGGCCGATGCCGCCACGTTCGACGCGATGCTGCGCGCCGCGCGCGACGAGAACCCGGGCGCCGACCTCCTCGTCAAGACGCACCCGGACGTCGTCGCCGGCAAGAAGCGCGGCTATCTGGCGCGCGTCGCCGAACCGGGCGTCCACGTCGTCGCGGAACCGATCAACCCGATCCGGTTGGTGCAGCAAGTCGACCGCGTCTACGTCGTGACCTCGCAGCTCGGGTTCGAGGCCGTGATGGCCGGCATTCCGGTCACCTGCTTCGGCGCGCCGTTTTACGCGGGCTGGGGGCTCACCGACGACCGCGCGGCGATCCCGCGCCGGGGCCGGTCGCGTTCGGTCGAGGAGGTGTTTTTCGCCGCGTACATCGCGTACGCGCGCTACGTCGACCCGGACACGGGCTGTCCGTGCGACATCGAGCGCGTCATCGACCACCTCGCGCTTCAGCGGCGCATGTTCGAACGCAACCGCGGCCGGTGGGTGTGCTTCGGGTTTCGGCCGTGGAAGCGCGGCTACGTGCGCGCGTACCTGCGGTCGCCGGGCGGCTCCGTGGCGTTTGCGCGGGACGCCGAGCACGCCGAGTCGCTCGGCGTCGGGCCCGACGCGCACCTGTTGGTGTGGGGACAGCGCGCCGGCGTCGACGTCGAACGATTGGCGCGCCGGCTCGGGCGCCCGATCGCGCGCATGGAGGACGGATTCTTGCGGTCGGTCGGGCTCGGGTCGGATCTCGAGGTGCCCGCGTCGCTGGTGGTCGACCGCGCGGGGATCTACTACGATCCGACGCGTCCGAGCGACCTCGAACGAATCCTGCAGACCGCGGAGTTTTCGCCGGACGAGTTGGCGCGCGCGGCACGCCTGCGCGAGCGCATCGTGGCGGCGGGTGTGAGCAAGTACAACGTTGGCCGGCCGGTGGCGTGGCGTCCGCCGCCGGGCCGCCGGGTCGTGCTCGTCCCCGGCCAGGTCGAGGACGACGCGTCGATCCGGCTCGGTTGCCGCGACATCCGCACCAACCTCGACCTGCTCGCGGCGGTCCGCCGGGTTGCGCCGGATGCGTTCCTCCTTTACAAGCCCCACCCGGATGTGCTCAGCGGCAACCGGACCGGCGGGGCGGCCCGCGACGCGGCGCACGCGTGGTGCGATCGCATCGAGGAGGAGGCGAGCCTCGCGCAGTGCCTCGAGATGGCCGACGAGGTGCACACGATGACCTCGCTCGTCGGCTTCGAGGCGCTGTTGCGCGGGCTGCGCGTCGTCACCTACGGCCAGCCGTTTTACGCCGGTTGGGGCCTCACGGAGGATCGCCATCCGGTGGCACGGCGCACGCGCCGCCTTTCGCTCGACGAACTCGTCGCCGGCGTGCTGCTGCGCTACCCGATCTACTTGAACCGCGCGACGGGGCAGTTCACGACGCCCGAGGTGGTGATGGACCAGCTCGTGGCCGAGCGCGAGCGGCGGGCGGACGCGCGGACCGTGAAGGTGTCGTGGCCGCGGCGACAGCTGCGCAAACTGGCGGCCGCGACCCGGGGGGTGCTGCATGCTCCCTGACTTCGGCGTCACCAGCGCGCTGCTGCTGCAGGGGCCCAATGGCCCGTTCTTCGCCCGCTTGGCCGCGGAGCTGCGCGCGCGCGGCGCGCGCGTCACCAAGGTCAACTTCAACCCGGGCGACGCGCTGTTCTTCCGCGGCCCCGACGCCGTCGCCTACCGCGAGCCGATGGAACGCTGGCCGGCATGGTGCGCGCGGCTGATGGACGAGCGCGGCATCGACGGCGTGTTCCTCTACGGGGATTGCCGCCCGCTGCACCGGCAGGCGATCGAGGTCGCGCGCGCCCGCGGTGCGGCGGTGTGGGTGTTCGAGGAGGGCTACCTGCGCCCGGACTTCGTCACGTGCGAGCGCGGCGGCGTCAACGGCTACTCGTCGATGCCGCGCGACCCGCAGGTGTTCCGGCGCGAAGCGGCCGCGCTGGCCGATCTGGATCCGCCGGCGCCCGTCGGGAACGTGTTCCCGCGGTGGGCGTGGTACACGGCGGCCAACGCGGTCGCGTGCACGTTGTTCGGCTGGCGCTACCCGCACTATCGCCATCATCGCGACGTGCACGCGCTGCG
>RFGE01000254.1 GCA_003696105.1 Deltaproteobacteria bacterium
CGTCGTTGCGCGTGGCATCTTGCCCTGGCGCGCCGGCGGGCGAGCCGGTCGCCCCACCGGCCCCACCGGCCGTGCCCTCGATGCCCGCCTGACCGCCGGGCGCCCGGTCGGCAGACAGCGCGCCCGGCGCGCCCGACGCGCCCGGCGCGTGCCGCTCGCCGCCCGCGCCGCCGCCGCCGCCGTTGGCGGCCAGCGTGCCTCGCACCACGATCGCGGCGGCCTCGATCAAGATCGCGCCGCCCGCGCCGCCGCCGCCGCCGGCATCGTCCTCGTCGCCACCGCCGCCACCGCCGCCACCGACGTCGATCCCCCCCGCCGGTCCGACCGTCACCGCGCCGCGCGCCGCGATCTGTACCGCGCCGCCGCCGCCGCCGCCCACCCCCGCCGTGCCCGCGTCGCCGCCGCCGAGGCCGCCGCCGCTGCCGCCGACCAGCGGCACCAGCGTGACGGTCCCGTACGGCGCGCCGCCGGCGCCCCCCTGGTAGTCGCCGCGATCGCCGCCGTCGCCGCCGCGCGCGAGGTGCCCGCCGCCGCCGCCGCCGACGTCCGCGGGGCTGCGCGCGCCCCGGCCGCCGCCCGGGCCCTGGCCGTCGGGCGCGCCCGCGACGCCTCCCGCGAACCCGCCCGGCCCCGGTGCGGCCGGTCCGGTGAGGCCGCCGGCGGCGATGAGGCGGCCGTCGAGGTCGACCGGCCCGGCGGATGCGAGCACCAGAGCGGCGCCGCCGACCACGTGGACGTCCGTCCCGGCGGCGACGTGCACGCGGGTGGCGGACAGCACCCCGAGCGGCGGAAGCTCGCCTCCCTGGTCGACGCGGGTAAACGCCACGCCGGGCGGGCGCAGGTCGGACCCGCCGGCGCCGGTGATCGCCCCCGTGTCCGTATCGATGCGGACGAACCCGCCATCGAGTTCCAGCGGCGCCGACCCCGCGGTGAGCAGCTCCCCGGGAATGTTCGACGGGATGAAGTCCACGCCGCCCGCCGGCGGTGCGGCATCGGCGTCGGCCGGCGGCGGCGTACCCGGCGCGCCGTCGGCCGCGGGCGCGCGGTCGCCGGCGTCGGCGCCCGCGGCACCGGGGCCGCGACCGATCTCCGGCACGGTACACGCGACGGCGCACCCGGCGACGACCGCAATCCAACGCTGCACGCCCGACTCGCATCGCAAGATCCCTGCCAGAGCGCCTCGGCCCGCAATTTCGGACCTTGGGGCGCGCCGCCCGGGGCTTCGCTCCCCGATCGACCGCCGGGGGTCCCGCGTCCGGCCGCCCGCTATCGCCGCCGCGCGCGCGCCAGCACCGCGTTGATCCGGTCGATCCCTTCGTCGAGTTGGGCCGCGTCCACCGCGGTGAAGCACAGCCGCGCCCACTTGGCGAACTCGGCGCCGAACGCGCCGCCCGGCGCGAGCAGCACGCCCTGCTCCGCGAACCGTTCGAGCAGCGCGTACGCGGTCTCGTCCTCGGGGTCGACCCACTCGCGCAGATCGAGAAACAGGTAGGTACAACCTTGCGGGCGCAGACACGGCGCCTCGATGCGGGCGAGCGCCCGGTCGCGCGCGGCCTGATAGCGCTGCCGGGCTTCGTCGATGAACGACTGGCCGTGTTCGAGCGCGCGCAGCGCCGCGCGCTGCATCGCCCGCGCGACGCTGTAGACGCTGTGGTTGGCCATCTTGCGCGCGGCGTCGATCGCACCGGCCGGGCCGACGAGGTAGCCGATGCGCAGGCCGGCCTGGGCGTAGGTCTTGGAGAACGTGTACGCGGTGAGCGTCCGCTCCGCCATGCCGGGCAGCGCGGCGATGCTCACGTGTTCCCGCCCGTCGTAGACGTACTCTTCGTACGCTTCGTCCGACAGCACCCACAGGTCGTGTCGCTGGGCGACCCGGGCGACCGCCTCGAGCTGCGCGCGGGACAGGACCGCGCCGTCCGGGTTGTTGGGCGTCGACACGTAGATGGCCGCCGTCTGGCGGGCGATGCGCTCGTCGAGCAGCGCCTCGATGTCGACGTCGGGCTCGGTCGCGAGCCGGTACGAGAACGTGCACTCGACCGGCCGCGCCCCCAGCGACGCGCAGATGCCGCGCACCAGCGGCCAGTACGGCGCCAGCAACAGCACCTCGTCGCCCGGGTCGAGCACGGCGCGAGTCGCGCAGCTCAGCGCGTGCGTCGCGCCGTTCGTGATCTGGACGTTGTCGCGCCCGACCCAGGCCAGGCCGTTTTTCGCCCGGAGCTTGGCGACCAGCGCGTCGACCAGCGCGACGTCGCCCGCCGGCTTCGAGTAGGCGTACAGCTCGGGGTCGGGATCGCCGGTGAACCCGAGGTTGCCGAGGCGCGCCGGCGGCGGCGGCGCCAGGTGCGTGTCGCCGATGTGAAACGGGATGATCGGCCCGGAGCAGCGCTCCGCCCGCTCGTACAGGCGCGCGAACAGCGACGACGGCAGCGCCTCGGCCGGCGCGGACAGCGTTGGGTATCGGGGCACCGCATCCAGAGTAAAGACAGTTCGGCCCGGCCGCCACCGGCGCGACCGGCGATGTGCCGGCGCGCCGGCGCCGGCCCCGCGGCGCGCGGCCATCTGCCGGCATCCACACGCCGGCGCGGCCACCCAACCGGCGCTGGCCCCGCGGCGCGCGGGCGTCTACAGTAGCGCCCGGCCATGGCCGACGCCGACATCGCCCGCGCCGCGCTCGACGCGATCGCCCGCGCCGACGGGCTCGACTACGCCGACGCGCGCGTCGTGCGCAGCGAGCGCGATCACCTGTCCGTGCGCGACGGCACGGTCGACCGCGCGCAGCGGGCGCACTCGGCCGGCATCGGCGTGCGCGCGCTGGTCCGCGGCGCCTGGGGATTCGCCGCCGAGCCCGACCCCTCGCCCGCGGCGGCCGAGCGCGCCGCCCGCCGCGCGCTGGCGATCGCGCGCGGCGTCGCCGCGGCGGCGCGCGATCGCGTGCGGCTCGCGGAGGAAGAGCCCCAGCGGGGCCACTACGCGACGCCGGTCGCCGTGGACCCGTTTGCGGTGCCGCTCGACCGGCGCGTCGCGGACCTGGTCGCGGCGACGGACGCCGCGCGCGACGGCGGCGACCCGCGCGTGCGCGCGGTCGAGGCGTCGATGCAGTGGCATCGGATCGACTCCGCGCTGGCCACGACCGAGGGCACGCTCGTCACGCAGAACCGCGTGTTCGGCGGCGCCGGGCTCGCGGTGACCTGCCGCGACGGCGACGCGACCGCCCGCCGGTCCTATCCGATCGACTACGACGGCGGCCTGTGGGCCGCCGGCTACGAAGTGGTGGACGAGCTGGCGCTGGTCGACCACGCGCACCGGCTGCGCGAGGAGGCGCTCGAACTGCTGTCCGCACCCGACTGCCCGGCCGGCCGCCGCGCCCTGGTGCTCGACACGCCGCAGCTCGCGCTGCAGATCCACGAGTCGTGCGGCCACCCCGCCGAGTGCGACCGCGCGCTGGGCGACGAGGTGTCGCTGGCCGGCGCCAGCTTCCTGACCCCCGACCGTCTCGGCCGCTTTCACTACGGCTCGCCGCGGGTGAACCTCACGGCCGACGCGACCACGCCGCGCGGCCTCGGTACGTTCGGCTGGGACGACGAAGGCGTGCCCGCGCGCCGCACGCCGCTGGTGTCGCGCGGCGTCTTCGTCGGCTACCTGTCCTCGCGCGAGACGGCCGAGGCCCTCGGACTCGGTCGCTCCGCCGGTTGCATGCGGGCCGAATCGTGGGACCGCCCGCCGATCATCCGCATGATCAACGTGTCCCTCGAGCCGGATCCCGACGGCCCGGCCTCGCTCGACGAACTGATCGCCGACACCGACGACGGCGTGCTCATGACGGTCAACCGCAGCTGGTCGATCGACGACCTGCGACTCAACTTCCAGTTCTCGTGTGAAGTCGGCTGGGAGATCGCCCGCGGCCGGCGCACGCGCATGGTCCGCAACCCGCTGTACACCGGGTCGACGCCGGCGTTCTGGCGCGGCTGCGACGCGATCGGCAATGCGACGGCGTGGCGGATCTGGGGGCTCGCGTCGTGCGGCAAGGGCGATCCGATGCAGGCCATGGGCGTCGCCCACGGGTGCGCGCCGGCGCGCTTCCGCGACGTGGAGATCGGATGCAGCCGCGGGTAGTCGACGCGATCGACGCCGCCGTCGCCGCCGCGCTCGACGCGGGCGCCGACGACGTCGAAGTGAGCTACGAACGGGTAGACCTGTCGTTCGCGCGGTTTGCGCGCTCGCGATTCACGCAGGTGGGCGCCGCCGCGACCACCTGGCTGCGCGTGCGCGCGCTGGCCGGCGGACGGCTCGGCGCCCGCCTGTCGGGCACCCTCGACCGCGACGCGGTCGTCGCCGCCGCGCGCGGAGCCGTCGCCGCCGCGCGCGCCGCGCCGCCGGCCGTGCCGGGGTTCGCGTTCGCGGCCGGCGGCGGTGCGACGCTCGCGGACGTGCCGCCGCCGCGGCCACCCGCCGTGCCCGAACCGTGGGCCGCCGCGGCTGCGCCGGCGGCCGTGGCGGCCGGGTTCGACGCGGCCCGGCGGCTCGGCTGCGACAGCGCGGGCGCCGTGAAGATCGTGCAGCGCGAGCGCGCCGTCCAGACCACGGCCGGCTGCGCCCGCGCGGGCGCCGACGGCTGGATCGACCTTCAGTGGATCGCCTCCGACGGCGACGCGTCCGGCTACGCCGGTCGCCTGGCCTCCCTCGGCGAGCCGATCGACGTCGAAGCCGTCGCGCGCGACGCCGCGGAGCGGGCCGCCCGCGGGCGAGGCGCCGAACGCGTCGACCCGCGCGCGATGGACGTCGTGCTGGCCCCCGCCGCCGTCGCCGAGTTGATCGAGTGGATGGCGATGGCGAGCTTCGGCGCGCGCGCCGTGCTCGACGGCCACAGCCTGCTGTGCGACCGCCGCGGGAAGCCGGTGTGCGACGCGCGCGTGACGATCGAGGACCGGCCGGTCCCCGGCGAGTTGGCATTCGACGCGGAGGGATGCGCGCGCGTGCGCGTCGCCGCGATCGAGGCCGGGGTGGCGGGCGACCCGGTCACCGATCTGACGACCGCGGCGCGGCTCGGCGACCCGCGCGGATCGACCGGCCATGCACCGGACATCGACGACGAGCACGCGGCGGGGCCGGCGGCGCGGCACGTGCACCTTTCGGCCGGGGAGGCCACGGAGGCCGACCTCATCGGCCGCGTGGACGACGGTCTGTACGTCACGCGGCTGCACTACGTCAACGGCTTGCTGGACCCGCCGCGTGCCGTGACCACGGGCATGACCCGCGACGGCACGTTTCGCATTCGCGGCGGCCGCCTCGCCGGGGGCGTTCGCAACCTGCGGTTCACCGACAGCGTCCTCGACGCGCTCGGCCCGCGGCTCGGCGCCGTCGGCCGCGACGCCGTCCGGGTACCGGCGTGGTGGTCGCGCCACGCGTTCGTCACCGCGCCGGCGCTGCTCGTACGCGCATTTCAGTTCACCGGCACCAGTCGATGAACCGGCGGCGCCCCCGGCCGCCCGAGCGCGGCCCGCGCGGAGCGGCGCGACGGCCGCCCGATGGCGACGACATCCCCCGGACACCAGCGCACCGACGCGCGGGCATCGTCGTCCGGGCGCCCCCCTCGGCCGATCCCCGACGCGGCCGCGGCTGGCAGCGGCTGCCCGAAACCGAGGTTTTTGTGCCCACACTGCAGGATTTGTGAGCGACGAATGCGGTCCGCGGCTCTTGACCTCGGGCGGAAACACCGCAATCGTTGCGCTGCTCGTGGAAGGGTATCGTACTCACCTCCGCCCCAACGAACCTGGAGGAATCTCGCTATGCGCGCAATTCGACTGAATAGAGTTCTGTGGCCGGCGCTAGCGGCAGTCGCCGCGTGCGGTCGCCCCGATTTCAACACCGACCTGAACCCCGACGGACCGCCGGAGGTGGTCCTCGTCGCGGTGCCGAGCGAGAGCGCCGAAGGTGAGGCGGCGACCTACTGCAAGTCCGGCGTCGCCCCCGAGAAGACGAACGGCAACTACTGCCCCGAGGAAAACCCGGAGGCGGTCGGGCCGATCACCGACGCGACGCCGCTCGGGCTGTACGTCCGCGTGGCGTTCGACGAGCTGCTCGACCCGTCCATCGAGACCCTCAACGAGCAGGAGGACGGCACCGTGCTCGGCGAACTCGACCCGGGAGCCGGGTCGATCGAATGCGACGGCAACACGGTCGCCTGGTCCGGCTTCTACGACCCGACCGGCAGCCATCTCACGTTCCCGGCCGGACCGGCCCTCGTGTTCAACGTCACCGACCCGGTCACCACCGGTTGGTCGTGCACGATCGCGCTGAGCGACATGGTCGTCGACAAAGATGGCAACGCGCTGGGCGAGGACGACCGCAGCTTCACCTTCCAGATCGCGCCGCTGCACGTGAGCCAGACGTCGCCGGCCGACGAGGACAAGGACGTCCCGATCACCGAGGAGGACGAAAACGGCGATGAGATTCCGGCCGTCGTCCTCGTCGACTTCAACAACTTTGTCGACGCCGCGTCGCTCGCCGGCAAGGTGTCGGTCGAAGACGGCGGCGGCAACGACTTCGCCGTGGACGTGTCGGTCGACGAGGATTCGCCGATCACCGTCGTGATCGCCCCGGCCGGCGGCGGGACGTTCGCCAAGGGCACGACGTACACGGTGACGCTCGACGCGGGAATCGCCGACATCGGCGGCGGCACCATGTCGGATCCCTACACGTTCACGTTCACGACCGCCGCTCCGTAGGCAGTAGGAGGAACTCGCCATGAAGAACCGTGGTCTCTATCTCGCACTAGCCATCCCTCTGCTCCTGCTGGGCGCGCGCACCGCCGTCGCGCAAACGGCGACGACCGGCGCCATCCGCGGCGTCGTCACCGACGACAGCGCCGGCGGCGCCAACGTAGCGGGCGCGACCGTCGTCGCAACGTCCCCGGCCCTGCAGGGCACCCGGTCCGCGCTCACCGACGAGTCCGGCTCGTTCACGCTCGACGGGCTTCCGCCGGGCACCTACTCCGTCACGGTGTTCTACGGCGACGGCCAGTGGAAGCGCGACAACGTGCTCGTCCGCCTCGGCAAGGTGTCGATCGCCAACATCGCGATCGACAGCTCGAAGGCCGCCGCCGGCGAGACGATCACCATCGAGGGCCGGGCGCCGCTGGTCGACCAGGGGTCGACGAAGACCGGCGTGACGATCGATGAAAGCTACACGCGGAACATCCCGACCGGCCGGACCTTCCAGGGCACGCTGGGGGCCGCCGCCGGCTCGCAGGGCGACGCCTACGGCGTGTCCTTCGGCGGTTCCACGTCGGCGGAGAACGTCTACGTCATCAACGGCATCAACGTGACGGACCCGGCCTACGGCGGCGTGACGACCAACGCCGGCGGCGCGGTGAGCACCACCAACTTGCCCAACGAGTTCCTGTCGGAGACCGAGGTCATCACCGGCGGCTACAACGCCGAATACGGCCGGTCGACGGGCGCGGTGGTCAACGTCCTCACGAAATCCGGCGGCAACGAGGTCCACGGCTCGGTGTTCTCGTACATCACCCTCGGCGCGCTGTCGCCGACGCCGCGCGTGTTGCCGCGCGAGGGCAGCTCGATCTCGACCCGCGCCGAACTCGACTACAGCACGTCGATCGGCGCGGAGGTCGGCGGGCCCATCGTCAAGGACAAGGTCTGGTACCACGTCGGCCTCAACCCGGTATTCTCGAGCAACACGATCACGCGCATGGTCAGCACGTTCGTCGACGAGGACAACGACGGCAACCCCGACGTCGACGAAAACGGCTTCAGCATCACGCGCGAGCTGTCCTCCCACGACCTGTCGACCTCGAACCAGCAGCTTCTGTTCGACGGCAAGCTGTCGTTCCTCGTGTCGCCCGAGCACCAGGGCGCCGTGTCGGTCATGGGCAACCCGGGCAAGAGCGACACCCTGCGCACCGTGTCGGGCCCGGCGCGGTCGGGCCGCTACGACCTGTCCGACGGCGCGTTCGACTCCGCGCTCCGCTGGACGTCGAAGTTCGACGACAGCAAGACCCAGCTCGACCTGACGGCCGGGTTCCACCGCGGCCGCGCCATCGAGCGCCCCTCCGAGCCGGGCGGCCACGACCCGCAGGTCCGCTTCGACTACGACCTGCCGCTGGCCGACTTGGCTGCATACGAGGAAGCCTACGGCGGCGTGCCGGCCGGCTGCATGGACGGGACGGCCGACGATCCCTACCCGAACATCGACAACTGCCCCGTGCAGTTCTACAACACCGGCGGCCTCGGATTCCGCGAAACGAACGAGACCGACCGCCTGGCCGCCGCGGCGAAGCTGTCGCAGCGGGTCAAGCTCGCCGGCCACCACCAGTTCAAGCTGGGCGCCGACATCGAACAGCTCACGTATCGCCACCTGAGCGACTTCACCGGCGGCAAGCGGTTCCGCTATCGCGAGAAGTCGATTCGCGTCGACCGGTTCTTCACGGTCCGCAACGACGGCGACACGCCCTGTGGCGACGACCTCAACGGCGACGGCGAGGACGACGCGAAGTGCGTGTTCATGCCGGACGGCCTGCGGTCGGAGACGACCACGCGCAGCCTCGCCGCGTTCGTCCAGGACAGCTGGGCCATCCGGCCGAACCTCACGCTCAACGCCGGCTTGCGGTGGGAACGGCAGGACGCGTTCGTCGCGGACCACATCGTCGGTCAGATCTCGCCGACCACCGGTGAGCCGATCCCCGACAAGGCGTTCACCATCAACAACATGCTCGCGCCCCGCGTCGGCGTGATCTACGACTGGACCGAGCAGGGCCGGTCGAAGGTGTTCGGCCACTGGGGCCGCTTCTACGAGATGGTACCGATGGACATCAACGCGCGCGCCTACGGCGGCGAGGTGTTCGCGGTCGACGTCTTGCTGCCGAGCAGCTGCACGCCCACGAGCGAAGCCATCATGCAGCCGAACCAGGTCCGCTGTAACTTCGAGGAGTCGGTGATCAACCGCCTGTTGGGCGGCGGCGAAGAGGTCGTCGTGCCGAAGCTCAAGGGCCAGTACCTCGACGAGGCGGTCGCCGGCCTGGAGTACGAGGTGCTCGAGGACCTGAAAGTCGGCGCGACCTACATCCACCGCGAACTCGGCCGGATCATCGAAGACGTGTCGGTCGACGGGGGGAACAGCTACATCGTCGCCAACCCGGGCGAGGCCGTGTCGGCGTCCGACATCCAGAAGATCCGCGACGAGGCGGCCGCGGCGCGCATGGAGTGTGCGGACCCGAACAACTGCCCGAAGGCCGCGTTCCTCGAGAACCAGGCCAACAGCTTCGAGGGGGTCAATCGCTTCGACCCGCCGGAGCGCCGCTACGACGGCCTGCAGCTGTCGGTCGAAAAGCGCTTCTCGAAGGACCTGATGGTCATCGGCTCGTACACCTACTCGCGGCTGCGCGGGAACTTCCCGGGCCTGTTTTCGCCCGACACCGGACAGCTCGACCCGAACCTCACGTCGATGTACGACCTGCCCGACCTGATGGCGAACCGCTACGGTCCGCTGCCGCACGACAAGCCGCACCTGCTCAAGCTTGACGGCTACTACCTGTACGACGGCGGTTCGATCGGCCGGTTCGTCTTCGGCGGCAGCGTGCGCGCGGCGTCGGGACGCCCGGTCAACACGCTAGGCGGCCACTCGCTGTACGGCTTCGGTGAGTCGTACATCCTGCCCCGCGGCACGGCGGCCCCGGGCACGAGCGACCGCACCCCGACGACGTTCAGCGTCGACACGCGCGTGACCTACGGGCGCAAGCTGAGCGACGGGATGCTGCTGGAGGCGTTCGTCGACGTGTTCAATCTGTTCAACTCCGAGACCACGCTGTCGGTGGACGAGAACTACACGTTCGACAACGTCAACCCGATCGTCGGCGGCGACAAGGAAGACGTCAAACACGCCAAGGCGCTCGACGACGCCGCCGGCGGCCTGCCGACCGCGAGGGTGGTCGAACCGAATCCGAACTACGGCAACCCGACGAGCGACATGGCGGTGCGCAGCATCCGGTTCGGCCTCCGCCTGACCTTCTGATCCGCATCCGGACGCGTCCGCCGACGCGCTCCATCCTGTCCGCGACGGCCGCCGGTCTTTCCGGCGGCCGTCGCCTTTTTCGGAACGCGACGCGCCGGTGGCACGCGGGCGCAACTTCCTTTAGGCTGCACCGGCAGTGTCCGAGCCGACGCCTCCGCCTTCGTCCGACGACGCCGCCGGCGCAGCCTCCCAGCCGTCCCGCCGGTCAACCGCAGACCGTGCCACGCGCCCGGCGGACTCGGCGGACGCGCAGCCATGGATTCCGGTCCGCGCACGTGAGGTCGCCCTCGCGGCCGGCCTGGCCCTTGCAGTGCTGCTGCCCGGCTTGGCGTCGTTTTCGCTCATCGATCCCTGGGAGGGCCACTACGGCGAAGTCGCCCGGCGCATGCTCGAGGAGGACGACTGGGTCAAGCTGCAGTGGCAAAACGAGCCGTACTTCCGGTCGAAACCCGGGCTGACATTCTGGCTGATGGCGGCCAGCATGGAGCTGCACGGCGTCGCCACCGACGGCGGCTACTCGGGCGAGATGATCGCCAGCCCGCTGCCGGTGTGGGCCCTGCGCCTGCCGTTCGCGCTGTTCGGTGCGTTCGGCATCGTGATCTTGTGGTACGCGGTCGCGCGCCTGGTGTCGCGGCGCGCCGCGTGGCTCACATTCGGTGTACTTGCAACCACACCGTTTTATACGCTCGTCGCACGCCAGGCGATCACGGACATGCCGATGGTGGCCACCGCCGCCGGCGCGATCGCGTGTTTTCTGCTCGCCGTGCACGCCGGCGACCGCGAACTGAAGCCGCTGTGGAAACGCATCACCGGCTATCACGTATTCCTCGCGGTGCTCGGCCTGTTTCTCGGCGTCCAGCTCGTGCGCTTCGGCATCGATTTTGCCGCGGATCCGTCGCTCGGCGCCGGCGTCCGCGTGCGCTGGTTCCACCCGGCGGTCTGGGCGACAGCGCCCTACGCCATCGGCTATGGCGCATTCGCGGTGCTCACGTGGGTCGTATTTCCGACCCGCCGCGTGCGCGACGTGTACATGTACTGGGCCTACTTCCTCGTCGGCGTCAGCGTGCTCGCCAAGGGGCCGCCGGGGGCGGCCATGGTGGTGATCGCGTGCGGGCTGTACGTCGTCGTCACCGGCAACTGGCGCCTTCTGTTGCGCATCGCGCTCCCCCAGGGCGTGCTCGTCCTCGCCCTGACCGCCGTGCCGTGGCACATGGCGATGGTCCTCAAAGACGGCCGGCCCTGGGTGAGCGAATACTTCGGTCACCACTGGTTCAAGCGAGCCGCCGTCGGCGTCCACGGCGAGACCGGCACCTTCGACTACTTCGCCCAACAGCTCGGTATCGGCCTGTGGCCGTGGATTGCGCTGGTGCCGGCCGCGCTGTACGCCGCGCTGCGGCGCCCGACTCCGCGTGACCGCGAGGGACGCGTGTGGATGATCATGGGACTGTGGGCGATCGGCGGATTCGCGTTCTTTTCGATGGTCCAGACCAAGTTCCACCACTACGTGCTGCCCGCCGTGCCGGCGTTCGCCGCGCTCGCCGGCCTGTGGATCGACGAGGTGCTGCGCGGCCGATCGCCACGGCCGGGACTCGCCATGGTCCTCGGCATCCCCGCGATCGCGCTCATCGCGCGCGACATGATGAGCGAGCAAAAGCAGCTCATCGAACTGTTCGTCTACCGCTACGACCGCCCGTGGCCGTCGGGTGCCCCGTGGAACGTGGACGTCGGCGGCGTGTGGCTCGCGTTCGCGGCACTCGGTTGCGCGGCGCTCGCGGTCGCGGCGTGGCCGCGTACCCGCCGATGGGGGCTGGCCGCGTTCGGTCTGGTGTGCATCGCATACGGCCACTGGGCGGCCAACGGCTACATGCAGGCGGCGGCGCCGCACTGGGGCCAGCGCCACCTGCACGAGACCTACTACCGCGACCGGCAGATTCACGGCCTCGACATCGTGTACTACGGCCTGCGCGACCTGGCCGACGACTGGTCGGGCGGCGGCCGCGAGCTGCGCGTCCGCTCCGTGCTGCCGGACGGCTTCCGCGAGGGGCTGCCGATGACGGTTCACATCGAGATCGCCGGACAAGACGAGGCGTACGACCTGGCCGGGACCGTGTCGCGCATCGGCGACAACGCGTTCTGGATCGCCGTTCCGGACGGCGAAGTCGCCAAGCTCGCGGACGCGATCGCCCGCGGCCGCAGCCTGCCCAAGCCCAAACGCCGGCCGTGGAGTCAGGTCAACGCCGATCGCCTGATCGCGTGGCAGCTCAACTGGCGCGGGGAGAATTTCTGGAGTTCAGGGGAGATCTGGGGCCGCACGAAGGACACGCAGACCGTGTTCGTCAACACCGACAACAAGGAGTTCCTCGCGTACCTCAATCGGCCCGAGGCCAAGGGACGGCGCTTCTACGTCATCACCGAGGCCGGCCGCGCCGACGGCTTGCGCAACATCCTGCCCACGGAGCGAGCCAGGCAGACCGTCGAAAAGATCGACACGAGTTGCAACAAGTTTACGCTGCTGCGGTTCGAGTTGTAGCGCCGCGCCGGGTCGCGGCCGCAACCTGGTAAGGTCGGGCCATGCCCGACAGCCTGGCCCACCTCGACGCCACCGCGCAGGCCGCCCTCGTGCGCGATCGCCACGTCTCGCCGCGCGAGTTGGTCGACGCCGCGATCGCGCGCATAGAAGCCCACGATGGCGAGCTGAACGCGGTCGTCCACCGCATGTTCGACCGCGCCCGCGCCGAGGCGACCGGCGAGCTGCCGGACGGCCCGTTTCGCGGCGTGCCGCTACTGGTAAAGGACCTGCTCATCGAGGTCGCCGGCGAACGGACCTCCGGCGGGTTGCGCTGCAAACCCGGCCTGGTGGACCGAGAGGATTCGTATCTGATGCGCAAGTTTCGCACCGCCGGCTTCGTCCTCCTGGGCAAGACGAACACTCCCGAGCTCGGCATCCTGCCGACGACCGAACCCGCGGCGTTCGGGCCGACGCGCAACCCGTACGACCCGAGCCGTTCGGCCGGCGGCTCGTCGGGCGGCTCGGCCGCGGCCGTCGCCGCCGGCTACGTCCCGGTCGCGCACGGCAACGACGGCGGCGGCTCGATCCGCATCCCCGCGAGCGCATGCGGCCTCGTCGGCCTCAAGCCGTCGCGAGGCCGGGTGTCGCTCGGTCCCCGCTACGGCGACATCCAGGGCGGCCTCGTCGTCGACCACTGCCTGGCGCGGTCCGTGCGCGACAGCGCGGCGGTGCTCGACTGCATCGCCGGCCCGATGCCGGGCGATCCGTACACCGCGCCGCCCCCCGCGCGGCCGTTCGCCGCCGAGGTCGGAGAGGCCCCGGGACGCCTTACCGTCGGCTACACCGTGCAAACCATCGACCCGACCTCGGGACAGTTTGCCGACTGCCACGCCGACTGCATCGATGCCGTTCGCCGCGCGGTCGACCTGCTCGAATCGCTCGGTCACACCTGCGTCGAGGCCGCCCCCGAGCCGCTGGCCGACCCCGACTACATCGGCAAGTTTCTCGCCGTGTGGGCGGCGGGAGTCGGCCACAGCGTCGCGGCGTGGGGCCGGCGCATCGGCCGGACGCTCGGGGAAGACGACCTCGAACCGACGACCTGGGCGCTGTTGCAGATGGCCGGCCAGGTGTCGGCCGCCACCTACCTCGACGCGTGGCAGTGGTTGCAACAGAACACGCGCGAGCTGGCCTGGTGGCGCCGCCAGCGCGGCTTCGACCTGTACCTGACGCCGACCCTCGCCGAGCCGCCGGCTCCGATCGGCACGTTCGACGCGCCGCCGGGCGCGGGCATCATGGCGATGATGCGCGCGGCGACCTACGTGCCGTTCACGCCCCCATACAACGTGAGCGGGGCTCCGGCCATTTCGTTGCCGCTCCATCGAAATGAAGCCGGCCTGCCGATCGGCGTCCAGCTCGGCGCCGAGTACGCCCGGGAAGACCTGCTCGTGCGCGTCGCCGCGCAGATCGAAGCGGAACTCGGCGGATTCGCGCACACCGCAACACGCGCGTGACCTTGGCGCGCCCTCAGCGCGCGCCGGGACAGCCGCCGTCCATCGCGGCGATCCACTCGCGCAACAGCGCGACACCTTCCGCGTGGACGCGCGTGCGCCCGAGTTCCGGCATCTGCACGTCCGGCTCGACCGACTCGACGCGGTAGATCAGGATGGATTCGTCCGGAGCACCCGGCACGATGCTGTACTGGAGGCCTCCGGAGCCGCCGCCCGCCGCCACCGGCGGCTTGCACACCCCATAGCTGTACGGGTCCGAGTTCGCCGCGCGCAGGTCGAGCCCGGACGTGCGCGCGCGACCAGACGGGTTGTGGCAGTGCGCGCAGTTGATGTCGAGGTAGGCGCGAGCACGCTCGTCCACCGACCCCGTGGCCGGATCGTCCCACACCGGCGCCCGCGGCACGTCGCCGAGGTCGGCGGGGGCGCCGGCGAGCAGACCGCGGTCGACGAGATACGCGATCTGGTTGACCGGGCCGTCGCCGTAGTCGAAGTCGCGGTTGAGGTGCCGCGCCTTGATCCCGACCGGCCCGAGCACGTCTTCCACCTCCTCGTGACACTCCTTGCACTGATTCGCGTTCGGCACGAGATACGGATGTCCGTCGATCTCGAAGGTCGCGCCGGCGACCCGCAATTCGGCATCGGTCTGCTCGTCGTTCCACACGTAGGTGTAACCGCGCCACCCATCGGCCGCATGCACCAGCAACCGCGTCTCGATGACCCGCTGCGGGTACTGGAACGTCTTGACGAGCACCGCACCGACCGGCAGCGCAAACGCCTCGTCCGCCGAATAGGTTGCGGCCTGCTCCTCGGGTAGATACAGGTACCGGCGTTTGTCCGCATAATCGGAAAACAGCGGCGAGTTCACGTCGTAGGGAACCACGCGGTCGTTCGGCACGGGCTCGGCCGCACTGCCGCCGCGAAACAGCCGGGTCGACGACAGCCACCGGCACGGCTGCTCGGGGTCGACGAAGACCTCGGTCCCGGGCGGCGGCGCGCAGAGGTCGTCGGCCGGCCCCGCGTCGGCGGCGCCCTCGCCGGCGGCCGCGCCACAGCCGGAGGCCGCCGCGACCACAAGCGCGATCCACCACACGAGCGTCATCGCGCGTCCCCGGGAATCGTGACCGCGGGCAGCGGCTCGCGCTCGCAATCGAGCGCGGGCGGGTTCAACTCCGCACCGGCGAAATCGTTTGGCACGTCGAGCACGACCCAATCGGCGTCCCCATTGCGCGCCACACACGAGCGGTATTCCGGAGGCAGCGTCCCGTCGACGAGCTTCGCCGGGTCCCAGTCGCCGTCGAACACGATGTCCGGCACGACGACGGGCGGGTCCATCACCGTGACGAGGCCCTGCACGAGCAGAAACCCGAGTTCGTCGACCGGCTCGTCGCCGCCGCCGACGAACGTGTTGTCGTGGACGAATACCGAGTCCGTAAACGGGTCGTAGTTCGGGTCGTCGCTCTCCAACTGAGTCGTCCGATAGCTGATCGCGCCGAAGTTCACCGTCTGGTTGTCGCGAACGTCGTTGCCGAACACCTCGACCTCGTGCGCGGCCAACACCGCGATGCCGGTGCCTTGCGGCACCTTGCCGACGATGTTTCCGGCCGGCGCGAAATTGGGCGTGTTGTTGTCGAACACCTCGTTGTCGAAAACGCGCACGCGGCGGCACTCGGGCTCCTGCAATCCGGGCAGCGCGAACACCAGCACACCGCCCGTGTTCTCGGTCGCGACGTTGTCGTGCACGTCCGCTCCGACGGTGTTTTCGATCTCGATCCCGGCGACGTTGCGCTCGGCCCGGCTGTCGCGCACGATGACGTTGCGCGACTGGCCCACGTAGATTCCGGCGTCCGATGCGCCGATCGCGACGCAGCCTTCGATCAACACGTCCTGCGTCTGCACCGGATACAGGCCGTAGGCGCCGTTGTCCGAATTCGGGCCGCCGGTCCACTCGGCGCGAACGCGGCGCAGCGTCACGCCGCGCGTCCCTTCGATCTTGATCGCGTCGCCGATGGTGTCCTCGACCGCAATGTCTTCCATGACGAATTCGTTGCCGGTGACGAGCAACCCCTGCGCGCCGGCAATCTGGCCGGCGAACGACCAGACCGTGTCGTCCATGCCGGCGCCGCGAATGGTCACGCGATCGACGTCCAGACTCAGCCCCACGGTGAACTCGAACTGGCCCGGCCCGAAGCCGAACGTGTCGCCCGGCTGCGCGAGCACGAACGCCTCCTGCACGGCTTCGGCGACGTCCGGCCCGGGATCGAACCGAATACAGCGGCCGGAAACCCCCTCGCACGGGTCGGTGGCCCCACCGTCGCCGCACGCCGCCGCCGCCGCGATCACAACCGTCCAGGCAAGTCGTCGAGTTTGCATCGTCCCTCCAGGCACCAGCGCCGTCCGTGAACATGCCTCGACTGGCCCCCGGGGTCAACGATGCGTTTATGGGCGAATGAACGGGGTTTCGTGATATCCCCATTCGACCATGACCACCGCCATCCATCCGAAGGACGCGCTATTCGAGGGCGAGACGCCCTTCCCCGTCATCCCGTCGTGCGAACACTTCGCCGGCAGCGAGAAGCTGATCAAGAAGGCGTTCGAACTGCAGGACAAGCTCGGGCCGATTTTCGACATCACGATGGACTGCGAGGACGGGGCGCCGGCCGGCCGTGAAAAGGAACACGCGGAGATGGTCGTGGACATGGCCAAGTCGGCGGCCAACCAGCACAAGATGGCCGGCGTTCGCGTCCACGACTACACGCATCCGGCGTGGCGCCAGGACGTCGACATCGTCGTGGCCGGTGCGGGCGATGTCGTCGCCTACATCACGATTCCCAAGCCTACGGCGGTCGACCAAGTCGCCGAGATGATCGACGCCATCCGCGACGCGTGCAAGCGCAACCACATCAAGCGCGAGATCCCCATCCATGTGCTCGTCGAAACCCACGGCGCGTTGCGCGACGCGTTCGCGATCGCGCGGCTGCCGTGGATGCAGGTGCTCGACTTCGGCCTGATGGACTTCATCAGCGGCCACCACGGCGCGATCCCGGCATCCGCGATGAAATCCCCGGGCCAGTTCGAGCACGCGCTGGTCGCCCGCGCCAAGGCCGAGACGGTCGCCGCCGCCCTCAGCGCGGGCGTCGTGCCCGCCCACAACGTGACGCTCGACCTGAAAAACCCCTACCAGACGTATGCCGACGCGCGCCGCGCCCACACCGAGTTCGGCTTCTTGCGCATGTGGTCGATCTACCCGGCCCAGATCAAGCCGATCGTCGACGCGATGGCGCCCGACTTTTCCGAGGTGCAAAAGGGCTGCGAGATCTTGCTGGCGGCGCAGGCGGCATCGTGGGGCCCGATCCAGCACGCGGGCGAACTCCACGACCGCGCCACCTACCGCTACTACTGGGAACTGGTGCAGCGCGCACACCTGTCCGGCCAGGCCCTGCCGGCCGACGTCAAGGCGTGGCTGGCCTAGGAGGCGATTGCGCTCCGTCGGCCGTCCGCGGCGGCGCGTACCGCGCCGCCGAGTCGGCTCCGCGTGCCGCGCGCTGTGCGCCGTACACCGGCCACCGCAGCCCGTAGCCCTGGCGACAGCCCCAGAAACCGCCGCTAGTTGGTCAGCGAGAAGTTCATCCGCAAGGTGACGAGCGCCGACGCCTGGACCGATCCGTACCAGTTGCTCGGCTCGTTGGCCGTCGGATCCGGGCCCATGGGGGCCGGCTCGCTGCGAAGCAGCCACCCGACCTGGAACGGCAAATGGAGGCCGACGCTCACGGTACGACTGAGCCGATAGCCGAAGTCGAGGTGTGCCTGCGCGACGAACCCCTTGTCGGTGACCTGCGCATTGTCCAGAGGGGGCTCCACCTGCTGCCCCGTGCCGACGCCGAACCCCGCGGCGATCCCGAGTTCGCCGAAGCCGCGCGAAAAGCGATCGTCGTCGCCTCGGGGTTTGGCTCCGACCTTGTCCCCCATGTCGAACTTCACATCGAAGCCGAGCATGAACTGCGTCCACGTGCCGTCGACGCGGTCGCCGTCGTAGAACTGGTTGTGCTCGATCCACCCGTCGATGAACAGCACCTCGACGCCGACCTTCGCCCCGTAGGTAAAGCCGCGCGCCCCCTGGTGGAACGCCTCAGCCTTGCGGTCCCCTGCAATCCCCTTGCCGTACATCCCCCCCGTGTGGATCTGAGCGTCGAGTTCGAACACGCCCGCGCGCGCCGTCGCCAGCGGCGCAACGAGCGCCAGGATGAATGATGTGAGTCGAACCATTGCTGTCATCTTCCCCCGGATGGACGGTGGCGACCGTGGGATCGGTCACAACCGTCAAGTGGCAAACGCGGGCTGAACGAATGCACCCGCGGCGCGGGACGCCGGGCGTCGCCGCACAGACCGAGTGTGCCCGCGTCGTCGTTTGCTATGCAACCGACTTCCGCCGAGAAGTGTCCCGCACGCGCCGGCGCGCTGGCGACTGCGTCGCGACCGCGTCAATTGAGCGTGGTGAGTTCCGCCGCATCTCGACCGCAAAACGTCGCGGCCAGATCGTACCGCTTGCGACACTGCGGACAGATCTTGGCCAACACGCCGGTCGGAGCGACATCCCGCCGCCCGCCCGACGCGATCTCGTACAGGACCAGCGGGACCAATTCCGTCGCGTCGTGCGGACAGAAGCGGACACCCGGGTCGAACGAGCGCCGGCAGCGCGGACACACGCTGCCGCCGGACCGGGATCGACGGCTCAGTTCGCCGGCCGGGACCAGCGGGCGCGCGTCACTCGGACAGAACACGAGGCTCCCTTCGTACTCGCGCCGGCACGTCGGACACGCCAGCACGGATGACGCCGCGAGCGCCACCGACACGCCGCCGCTCGTGGCGGCACTCGCGCCGCTCCCCGCCGCCCGGGCAACCGGGTCCCCCGCAGTCGCGAGCGACCCCGCCGCCGGCGCCCGCGCGGGCGCCTCCCGCGCGCGCGACCGCCGGCGCAACGCGACGGCCACGGCGACCAGCAGCGCGATCGTCGCCGCGAGCACCCCGACGACCGCAACGAGCGCGATCCGCGCACCGCCCGGCATGGCACCGGCTGCCACCACCGTCGAGGCGGCGATCTCGGGAGCCAGTTGCGACAAACGACCTCAAATACCAGAGTCTCGTGTCAGGCTAGCAACCGGGTGTCATCGGGTCAACGCGCGCGCGGGGTGGGACATCGTCTCGACGGCGGGTCGGGTGGAGACAGCGTCACGACGGCCGTGTAGGGTGGAGCCAGCGTCATGACCGAGCTGATCATCGGCGCCCGGCGCGTGAAACCGCGCCGCCGGCTGCGGACCGCGGTCGTCGCCGTTCTCGTCGCGGCCCTCGCCGCGACCGCGGCCGGCACGATCTTCGCGCGCGCCACCGCATATCCGGAGCCCGCGGTGACCCTGCCGGCCGACCCCGCGGCCGCCACCGCCGACGGCGAACTGACCTACTCCGGGGGCCGGCTTTCCCGGCGCGGTCGCGTGTGGGTGCTGCGCGTCGCCGGCGGCGCACGGTCCATGGGAGCCGCCCGCGGCCACCTGCTCGCGCCTCTCGTCGCGCCGGTCGGCGCCGCGCTCGACGCGGCGCTCGAGCGGACCGTTCCCGACGGCGGCTGGCTCGACCGGCGGCTGCACGCCGCGCGCATGCGCTGGCAGTTCCGCCTGCTCGACGACGCCATCGCCGGACACCAGCTCGTCGAGATCGCGGCGGCGGCGGCCGCCGCCGGCGGCGACTATGCGCAGTGGGTCCGCCGTGAGGCCGCGATCGACGTCGGCGTCCCGCGCGGCGGGCGGGTGTCCGCCACCGTCGCTCGCGCACTCACGGTCGTCGCGCCGGTGCGCGGTCCGGAGGGCGAGCGGCTGATCGTCGGCCGCGTGTTCTCGCTGCCCGGAGGCGGCGACGGCGGCGACTCGGCGGCCGCCGCGCCGGTGGTCACCTTCGCGCATCCCGACGGCGCCCTCGCGTTCGCGAGCGTGGAGTGGCCCGGTGCGATCGGCGCGGTCACCGGCGTCAACCGAGAGGGAATCGCCGTGCTCGTCCAACCGGCGCGTACCGCCGACGTCCGCGCCGCCCGCGCGGGCAAACCGTCCGGCCTGATCGCGCGCGACGTGTTGGAGACCGCGCGCACGCTCGACGACGCGATCGCGATCGTCGAACACGCCACCCCGCTGGGCGCCGCCGCATTCGTCCTCGTCGACGGTGCGCGGCGCCAGTGGGCGATCGTCGAGCGGTCTCCCGAAGGCACCGCGACGCGCCGGCCGGACGCGGCGACCGCCGTCGGCGGCGTGCTGTCCGCCGACCCGTTCGAGGATGACCCGATCAACGAGCACGCGCGCCGCGCATCGGCCGATCCGCAGCGCATTCGGCGCGCCAACGAATTGTTGCGCATGCACGCACCCGAGTCGGCCGCGGACATGGTCGCCCTCCTGCGCGACCGACGTGCCGCCGGCGGCGCGCCGCTGCCGCCCGGCCACCGCGGCGCGATCGACGACTACACGGCGGTGCACGCAGCCGTGATCGACCCGAGTTCGATGGCGCTGTGGGTCAGCGACCCCGGCGGACCGCACGCGCGATTTCGCGCCTTCGATCTATTGCACGAGCTGCGCGGAGAAGGTGCCGTCCCGGCGCCGCCGGCCGACATCCCCGCCCCGGAGGACTTCGACGATGCCGTCCCCGCGCGCGTGCGCGCCGCACGCGCCGCCCTTCGGCGCGCGTCTGCCGCCGCGGGCCCCGCCGCGGAGGAGTGGCTGCAGCGCGCTCTCGCACTCGCCCCGGACGTGCCCGAGATCCAACTCGCGGCCGCACAGCGCGCCCGCCGCCGCGGTGACGCCGCCGCCGCCGCCGAGCACGCGCGCCGCTTTCTCGAGCTGGGCGCCGACGACCCGGAGGCCGAAGCGCAGCTCCGCGCGAGCGGCGGCTCGTGGTGACCGCCCGGTCCACTCGTCGCACGGGTCTCAGCGTGCGCCGACCGGGGCGCGCGACCGGCTCGTCCGTCGGACGCATCGCACACGGCGCGAGCGCGGCGCGCCCCGCTGCGCGCGAGCGCCGGGGCGCGCCGCCGAGCGCGGCGCGTGCGCTACTTGAGCGCGAAGAACGCGCCGATCCCGCCGCCGATCGCCGCCATGGCCAGCACGATCCACAGCCACAGCCGCGACCCGCGGGCGGCCTCGAGCAACTGCTCGGTGGACGCCGGCGCGCGGCCGGTCGCGGGCCCAGGCGGCGTCTGCGCCCGCGGCGGCGGCGTCTGCGCCCGCGGCGGCGGCGTCTGCGCCCGCGGCGGCGGCATCGGCGACTGCGACGGCGGCGCGCCCGATCCCGCCGCGGCGATCGCGTTCGGCCGCAGCGCAACGGTTGCATCCGCACCTTGTTCCGCGAGCGCCGCCGGCACCTGGCCGCCGGTGCGCAGCACCTCCTCGCACGCCGCCTTCAACTCCATCACGTCCGCGAACCGGCTCTTCCGGTCCTTCTCGAGCATCTTGAGGATGACCGCGTCCACCCCCGGCGGAATGTTCGCGCCGGGACACGCGCGCGACGGCGGGTCGGGGACGCGGCGCAACTGCGCCGAGATCAGCGCCGCCGGCCCGACCGCATCCGGGAACGGCAGCCGCCCCGTGACCATCTCGTACGACACCACGCCGAGCGCGTAGATGTCGCTTCGGCCGTCGAGATCCTTGCCCATGAGCTGCTCGGGCGACATGTACTCGAGCGTCCCGAGGGTCTGGCCCGTCGCGGTGAGCTGCGGCGATTGACTGCCGCCGCGGTCGCCGTGGACGACCTTCGCGATGCCGAAGTCGAGCACCTTGACGAACTCCGGGTTGCCCGGCCGCGGCTCGAGGTTGATGTTCTCCGGCTTCAGATCGCGATGAATGATGCCGGCCTGGTGCGCCTCGTACAGCGAGGTCGCGATCTCCGTGACGAATTTGAACATGCGCCGCCAGTCGATCGGCGCCTCCGCGTGGAACACCTCGTGCAGGCTGCGCCCCTCGAGCAGTTCCATCGCGATGTATAGAGTGCCGTCCGGCGTCTGGTCGAAGTCGTAGGTGGTGATCGTATGCGCGTCGCGCAAGCTACACAGCACGACGCCTTCCCGGCGAAACCGCGCGACGAGGTTCTTGTCGCGCGCCATCTCGGGGTGAAGCAGTTTGATGGCGACCTTGCGGCCGATGCCGAGCTGGGTGCCGCGGTAGACCGCGCCGAAACCGCCCTCGCCGAGCTTCGCCTCGATGCGAAACCGATTGTTGAGCGTCGTACCGATGTACGGATCCGCGCCCGCCGCGGGAACGGCCGCGGCCGGCGCGGGCGCCGCGGACGAACCGCCGCGAAGCCCTACCGCCGCCTTGCCGGACGGCGCCGCAGCCGCCCCGGGCGCCACCGGGGGCGCCAGCGGTTCGGGCGCAGCCGATGGCACGTCGAGGCGCGCGCCGCACAACCCGCAGAACCGCGCGCCGTCGTCGAGCTGCGCGTGACACGACGGACACATCATCGGCTGGCCTCATCCATCGTCGCGAATTCCCCGCGCCCGCACGGCGCCGCCATTTTCGCGCAAATCGCCGCGCAATGCACCGGTGGAGGCCGCGTAGTTGACGCCGGCTTCCCGCGGTGCGCTCGTCGCGACGCCGGCGGCGCGGCCGCGAACATCGACCAGCGGCGCGCCGGGAGCGCAGTCGCCGGCGGTATGGCGGATCATCGAACCGTCGCCCTCGCGGGTCCCCAAGGCCACGCTCGCGATGGCCCGGACTCCTCGCGCGTCGGTGCCGCCCGCGCGATCCGCGCTCGGAACGAGGCAGACGAGGTTGTCGCCAACGCGCGGGCCGTCGCGCGAGGCCAGCGAGACCGTCCCCACAGCCGACCGTCCGAGCGTGGCGAGCGAGATCGCGCCCACCGACCGCCACGGCCCCACCGGCGCGGGCTCGCCGGTGGCGGCCGCCACGGCGCGGATCGACAGGCCGGCTCGACGTGCTGCGGCGGCCGCCGCGGCGCACTCCGCGGCCGTCGCGACCGTCCGCGCCTCGACCGCGAAGGCCGCGCAGAACATGCCCTCGATGACGCACGCGCGCGCTGGACACGCGGGCGCGTCAGGTGGCTGCGCTGGCGTACCGCCGGCGCCCGTCGCCACGAGCGCGTACAGCCCGCGCGCCGCCCTCGCCACCGCCTCGCCGCGGGCGGCTTCGCCCGCCGGAGGCCCGGCCGGCGCGGGCGAGGGCTCCGCAGCGGCCGGGGGGCGCGCGCCTTGCGGCGCCGGCGCGGTTCGGGCAAGCCATGCCGCCCCCGCGGCGACGACCGCGACCGTCAGCGCGAGACTCACGCCGACCTTGACGCCGCGAGACGACCCGTACACGAGTTCGCGCGCCAGTGCCGGCACGAACGCCGCGATCCGAAAGCGACCTCCGGCGCGCGCAGCGGCGGCCGCCGCCCGCACGACGCCGGCCGGGCCGCGCGCCGGTGTCGGCGCGGCGGCGATCGGCGCGCCGATCTCGGGTGCCGACAGGTCGCTCGGGTCGCCGATGTACAGCCGCACGCGCGGCCCCGTTCGCCCGAACGCGACTTCGATCGGCCTGCCCACTGGCACGTCCGTTTCGATCACGCGCTCGCCGTCCACGAACAATCCGTTGGACGAGCCGACGTCCCGCAGCACGAACCGAGAACCCTGCCGGACGAGTTCCGCATGGCGCGACGAGGCGTCCAGATCCCGATGCGCGTCGAACGTCACCTCGTTGACCGGGTGGCGCCCGAAGCGGATCCGCTCGGACACGTCGAGTTCCTGCCGCTGGCCGCGGCGGCTCCCCGCGGTGTGATCGACGACGAGTTTCATCTCCCCCACAACCACAGCGCCGCCGCAGCCGCGACCGCGATCGCCGCCAGCAGCCACGCGGCGCCGAGGCGCCGCGGCACCGCCGGCGCGTCGCCATCGCCGCCGTCGTCGATCGCAGCGTGCTGGTCCGTCGCCGGGATCGGCCGCGGCCCGGGATCGTCGGTGACGCCCGCGCGCGCGGCGAGCCGCCGCGCCACGTGCGACGTGGTCGTGATCGCCCGCTCGCCGTCCTCGGCGGGATCGATCTCCATGAACCGCGGCAGGTCGTCCGGCCCCGCGGGCGCGGGCAGGCCCTCGCCGGCGAAGTCGGCGACGACCGCAGTGATGTTGTCGGGGCCGCCCGCATCGCGCGCGCGCTCGATCAGCGCGTCCGCCGCCGCGCGCGGGTCGGCGTGCGCCGCCAGCACCTCGGCGATCTCGTCGTCGTCGACCGGCCCGTGCAGGCCGTCGGAGCACACGAGCAGGCGGTCGCCGCGGCGAAGCGGCGCCAGCGACAGCGCCACGTCGACGTCCTCCTGCACGCCCAGCGCCTGCAGGATGATGTTGGATGCGGCAAACCGATCGGCCTCGTCGGGAGTGATCCGGCCCGCCTGCAACAGTGCGGCGACCACCGACTGATCGCGCGTGATCTGAACGAGCGCTCCGTTTCGAAACAGGTACGCGCGCGAATCGCCGACTTGCGCCAGCACCAACTCGCCGCCGAACATCGCCACCGCGGACAGCGTGGTGCCCATCCCGCGCAGCTTCCAGTGGCTGTGACTCTTGTCGAACACGGCGCGGTTAGCCGCGCGGACCGCTCGCCGCAGATGGCGCGCGAGCTCCTGCCTGTCCGCGGCCCGCGGCGCCTCCCGCATCCGGTCTACGACGACCTCGACCGCGAGCGCGCTGGCGACTTCGCCGGCCGCCGCTCCCCCCATGCCGTCGCACACGACGACCAGCGGCCCCCGCTCGCGGACGGCGACCGTCACGGGCCCGGCGACGTCGCCGCCGGCGGTCGGCCGCGCGTCGCCGTCGAGGTCGGCGACGGCGAAGTGATCCTCGTTCGACGTGCGGACGATGCCGACGTCGGTGCGCCCGTACAGGGCGACCGTGATGTCCGTCCCGGCAGCCGAGTCCGACACGCCGCCTCCCCTGCTCAGGGCCCCACCTCGAGCCGAAAGAGCTGGTCGCCGATGCGAACGTGAGCCGTCCCTCGTACCGTCTCGGCCCCGCGCATGCGCAGGTAGGTGCCGTTCGAGCTGCCCAGATCCTCCACGAAACAGTCCGCGCCCGTCCGGCCGATGGCCGCGTGCCGCCGCGACATGAACTCGTCGTCGGAGAACACGATGTCGCCCTCCTCTCGCCCGACGACCACGCGATCGCCGCTGAGGTAGCGCACGTCGCGCACGCCGCCATTCGATAGCTGGACGGACAACCTTCCCCACGGGTCGCGACCGGGCGAGCCGAACCGCAACACGCCGTGCTGCACGGTCGGCACGACCGCGCGCTCGTCGTCCGCCACGACGTCGAACCGCAGGATCTCGCGCCCCATCAGCAGCCAATCGCCCCCGCGCAGGCTCGCCCGCGCGTCGATCCGACGGTAGACGCCGTTGACCGGGTCGATCGGCACGATCGCCACGCCCTCGCCCCGCCGCTCGAGCCGGGCGTGTACGGGCGCCAGATGGCGATCGCCGGGGAACCGCAAGCCGGCGCCTTCCCGGCCGATCTCGACCGCGTCGCCGCGGAGCTCGAACGTGTCGCCGTCGCTGCCGTCCTGGCGGACCAGTACGAGCCGCCCCCACGCGGGACCGGCCGCCGGCGCCGGCTGCGGCGGCGGCTCCGCCGACACCGGCTGGCGCGGCGTGTGTCGCAGCTGCTCGAGCGGCGTTTCCGGTAGCGTGGCGACGACCGCCGGATCTTCCTCGACGGTCCGCTTTCGCGCCATGTCGGCCGCCGCCGAGACGACGGCGCGCGCGTCGTCGCCGGCGATGGCGATCGTCGCCGCGACCGCGTCGGGTACGTCGGCCCTGCGCACCGGAACCCCGGTGCGAACGCCCGGCGGCCGGCTGTCCCGCCCCGGCACCGGCGCTCGGCGCGCGTCCGCCGCCCCCCTCTCGTCGCCCAGCGGCTTGCCGCACAACTGGCAAAACCGGAACCCGCCCGGCGTCGTCCCGCCACAGTGGCCGCACGTGCGCGACGGCGATGGGGCCGCCTTGCGGCCGACGACGTCGGCGGCCGACGGCATCCGGCCGGCGAGGGCAGCCGGCCCCGAGGCGGGCGCCGCGGGCGCGGGCGGCGCGCTCGTGGAGGCCGAGCGCGCGACGAGCCGTGCGCCGCAGTTGCGGCAGAAGTTCATTCCCGGACTGTTGTCGGCGCCGCATTTGCCACACGCGACGGCGTCCGTGGGCAACGGCCGGGCGTCGCTCGGGGTCGAACGACCGGTGTCGCTGCCCGCCAATCGCGTGCCGCAGTTCAGACAAAAGATCGAACCCGAAGGGCTCTCGCGACCGCAGTGGGAGCAGCGTTGCATCGGCCCGGCTGGTGTTTGCAAGTCGTCGCGCCAACTGCTAATACCGAGCGCGCACTGTGCGTAACGTATCAAAGAGACTCGAAAAAGGTCAAGGACTGCGACCGTGTGCGCGCGCTCGGTTCGCGGTCCTCGGCGCCGCGTTGGCCGCGGCGTGCGCGGCGGCCGCGGCGTGCGCGGCGGCGCCGGCCCGCACCGCGCCGTTTCGCGCACGGCCGGACTCCGTCGAACCCGGCGACCTGCGCGGCCCGTTCACCGGCCGGGTGGTCGACGCGGGGACGGGCCGGCCCGTCGCCGGCGCGCTCGTGTACGCCACGTGGTCGTTTCAGCGCGGCGCGGCGCTCTCCGAGCCGGCCGGCTTCCGCGAGCGCGTCACGTCGACCGACGCCGACGGTCGCTACGAGATCCCGCGGCTGAACGCCGCCCCCGACGGCGCGCGCATCACCGACTTCTACCTCGTCGTATACAAACGGGGCTACGTCGCCTACCGGAGCGACCGACGATTCGACGACTTCGGCCCGCGCCTGGACTTCGCCCAGCGGGAACATCGCATCGCGCTCGACAAGTGGCGCGCCGACCTGTCGCACGACCGCCACTTGCGGTACATCGGCGGCGGTCAAGCGATCGCCTCGCTCACCGCGTGGGAACTGCCAGAAGCCGCTCGCGAGCTGTCCGGCGAGGCGCCGCAGGTCGTCGCGAGTTTCACGCCCGGCGGCGACACGACCGCGGCGGTCGTCGCCGCGCGCCTGCTCACGCCCGACGACGTTCGCGACGTCACCGGCTTCGACGGCGAATTCGAAACGGGCCCGCTCGGGGACGATCCGGACACGTCGCAGTACAGCTCGATCCACCTGCGCGCCCTCGACCGGCCCGAGAGCTTCGACGTGGCCCTGCGCCTGTGGAAGCTCGACGCGGCGGGCGCGGCCGACCGCTACGAACAACTGCTCGGTTCGCTGCCGTCCGCCGAGGAGCGCAACGAGCTCGGCGATCGGTCGCTGCGCGCGGCCGAGGGAGACATCCGCGGCGTCGCCGTGCTCGACGGCAAGCGCGCCGCCGTGCTGCTGCTCACGTGCGGCGTCGCCCAGTGCCGCACTGCCGAGGACGCCGTCGCGTTGGCCCGCCGCGCGCTCGAACGGCTGCAAGGGTTGTGGCCGCTGGAGGGGAACTGATGCGCCGGCGCACCGCCGCCCTGCTCGCCCTGGCCGCCGCCGCCCTCACGGGAGACGCGCTCGGCTGGGAGGCCGCGACCACCCACGCGGGCCTCACCGAACAGGCCGCCCGCGCGTCCGCCCTGCACGCTCGCCTGCGCGACCAGTTCGGCCTCGATCTCGGGCTGCTGTCGCCGTTGACCGTGCCGCCGGACGACGCGCCCGGGTTGTTCGCGGCGCTCGCCCGCCTCAACCCGACGCACGGCTACGTCCCCGACGCGCGCGGCCGCCAGCCCGCGGTGGCGTGGCTCACCGCCGGCGCGGTCGTCGCGGATCTGCCCGCGTCGGCCGCGCGCAACCACTTTTTCGATCCGCAGCGCGGCGCCGGCTTGCCGTCGGATGCCCCCGTGTCGGGGGGGCGGGGGTGGCCAAGTTGGATCGTTCGTTGGGTCGTCCACCGGGCCCTCGGTGGCGGACGCGCGGTCGCGGCGCCCGACTGGATCGACGCGGCCGACAACCCGCTGGGCCTGTCC
>RFGE01000255.1 GCA_003696105.1 Deltaproteobacteria bacterium
CCCGCTACCCGCGCGCGAGTTCGCCGCCGCCTCCGCCGGGCGCTCGCGCCGCCGCCCCCCGCGCGCCGACCACCGCCGTGCGCGGCGCATCGGGGTGCGCGCCGGTGCCGCCGCCGGCGAGCGCCGCCGCGGCGCCGCGCCCGCCGGGCGTCCCGGTCCCCGCGACGGCCGCCGCGATCCACGTCCGCTTCCGCCGCGGCGACGACTGGGCGCCCGCGCGGCTACGCTCGCTCGGCCTCAAGGGCGCGTACCTCGCCTGCGGCGCGCCGCCGCGGCTGCACGACGACGTGCACGTTGCGATCGGACTCGGACCGCTCGGCACGGTGATGCGCGGCTCCGTCGTCCACGTGACGTCTCCCGACGAGGCGGCGCGCACCGGCGCGGCCGGCTTCGGCGTGCTATTTCCCGCGGTGGACAGCCCGTCGCGCCGCCAGCTCAAGGAGCTGCTGCGCGTCGCGCGGCAAAAGGGCATCGCGCTCGAGCCGCCGCCGCCGCGACGCGCGGTCCGCTTTCCGGTGCGCTGGCCGGTCCAGATCCTGTTGCCCAATCAGGACGGACTCGACGCGGCGGCCCTCGACGTCTCGGCGGGAGGAATGTTCCTGACGACCCGGGTCCGTCTGCCGGCCGGGGCGCTCGAGTTCCTGCTGCCGCCCGAGCGCTGCGGCGCACCGATCCGCGGCCGCGCGCGCGCCGTTCGCGAGGTGCCGTGGAAGCTCGCGTGCGCGCGCGGGCTGCACAGCGGCTTCGGCATGGAGATCGTCGACTTCGCGCGCGACAGCGCCGAGCGCTACGACGCGTTCGTGCAGCGCGTGCGCGCGCGCGTCGAGCGGCGCATTCTGGTCGGCGGCGCGCCCGAGCGCGTCGAGGAGTTGGTCGCCGGCCTCGGCGCCGCCGGCTACACCGCGAGCGGCACGACCGACGCGCGCGCGCTCGTGCGCGCCGCCGAATGCGACGCGCGCCCTCCCGACGCGGTCGTGGTCGACGCGAGTCTCGCGACCGCGCCCGATGTCGCGCGGCGCATGGACCACCTCTTCGCGCTGCGCGAGGTCCCGGTCGTCCGACTCGCCGGAGAGCCGGCGCCCCGCGCGCGCGACGCTCTCGACGACCTACTCGCCATCCCGGTGGCGGCCCGCTGACGCTCGCGGTGTGACGTGCGCCGCAGCGCACGAGCGGTGCGCCGCGGCAGACTCGGTGAATGTCCCACATGGCCGCCCGTCCAACACGCGCCCGCCGCCACATCGGCTTGCGGGTGCGAACCTCGCGGAGATAGGGTGACACCATGAAACGACAGCTCGCAGTCGGGTGCGCGGCAGCGGCCGCATTGTGGTTGGGATGGACGGCGTCCGCACGGGCGCAGGGCTACCCGCCCCCGCCACCTCCCGGGGCGCCGGGCGCCGCGCCGGCCGGACCGGGCTACGGGGCCGCTCCGTCGCTGCGCAATCCATTCGGCTACTGGCGCCGGTCCGGTCTGTTCGGCGGCATCGGTCTCGGCGCGGGCTCGATGCAGTTCGACGCGATCGACACCAACGAGACCGACTCGCACAGCGCCGTGTCGCTTCACGGCGACATCGGCTGGATGTTCACGCCGCGCCTCGGCGTCGTACTCGACGTGTGGGGCCTCGCGTTTGGCGACGACCACTACGACAACGTGACCTACATCCAGACCATCGCCACCGTCGGCGCCCAGTTCTATTTCACGCCGATCCTGTGGGGCCGGCTCGGGCTCGGCTCCGCCCAGTTCTCGGTCCAGGTCGACGGCGACACCGCCGGCGAGACGGACACGGTCGCGGGCTGGATGGGCGCTGTCGGGATCGAGGCGCTCAGCAGCCCGCGGTTCTCGGTCGACGTCGAGGGCCGCGTCGGCAGCGGGTTCTACGAGGATGGCACGCTCACCAACATCGCCATCGCCGTGTCGGTGCGCTGGCACGCGCTATGGGGCCCGATCGTCGTCGTCCAGTGACCGCGGCGCGCCGCGCGCGGCACATCGGGTAGACTAGGCGCATGCTGCGCGCGTGGTCGATCGTTGCCATTTGCGCGCTGCCGGCGATCGCCGCCGCGCAGGCTCCGGGCCAGGTGCCCCCGGCGCCGTCGCGCGCGGCGCCGGCCACCGGCGTCCGGACCGGCTGGCTGTTGGGAGTCGGTCTCGGTGGCGGGTCGATCACCACTCGGTCGCCCGACGGCAGCGCCCTCGACACCTACGACGGCCTCGCACTTCAGCTGCGCGCAGGACGCATGGTCACGCCGCGGTTTGCGATCGTGGTCGACGCATGGACCCTGGTGCACGGCGACGGCCGCGCCGCCGAGCAGCCGAGCGAGTACGACGGCGATCCTGACCTCGCGCACGACGTCGTCGCCCTCGCCGGCCAGTGGTGGGTCACGCCGCGACTGTGGCTGCTCGGAGGCGTAGGCCGGGCGAGCTATCGCGTGCGCGCACCGGGCGTCGCCTACGACAGCGACCCGGCGGCCGCCGTCGAGTTCGCGATCGGCTACGAGGTGGCGCGCGCGTCCCGCGTCGCCGTCGACCTCCAGTTCCGATACGCCGGCGCGCACTACCCGGCCGACGACGTGGATCTCGAAAACGCAGCGCTCGCCGTCGGGCTGTCATGGTACTGACGGAGCGGCGACGATGACGCCCGCCGCCCGACCTCGCCCGCGGCGCGCCCGGGCGGGGCGGCGGGCGCGCGGTCAAGTCGGCGCCGCACTCGCCGCCCTGATCGCGCTCGCCGCGCCTCCTCCCGCAGCCGCCCAGCGAAACGGCACCGTCGTCTCCGACCCCGCGGAGCAGGATGACGACTTCTACGTCCCCGAGTTGCGCTCGCCGCTGCGGTCGGACGTCGGCTTCGACATCGGGCTCGGCCTCATCGGCGCCACGTGTGCCGGCTGCGAGCGAGCGCTCGGCGGGCTCGCGCTCGACCTGTACGGCGGCGCGCTCGTCACGCGCCGCATCGCGGTGCTGGCGGCGGCCGACACCGTGCTGCACCTGCTGCCGGTCGACGCCCCGGAGGACCGGGGGCTCGTGTCGCACACGACGTTCACCGCGAACGCGCGCGTGTGGGCGATGCCGCAGGTGTGGCTGCAGGCGGGTGCCGGCGCCGGCCTGCTGCGGGTCGACGGAAGTGCGGACGACGGCAGCGACTGGGGGCCGGTCGCATCGCTGGCCGTCGGACGGGAGGTCGACCACCGCCCGGCCCGCGGAGTGAACGTCACCGTGCGCGCATGGCTCGGCCGATACGACGACGAGGACGACGCGGGCGCGGCGACGCGTATCACGCTCTACAGCGTGGCCGCGTCGGTCGGCTGGCACTGGCTGTAGCGCCCGCGCGCCGCCGCCGCGCTACCATCGCGCCATGCGCCCGCACGCCATCGCCGCCGTCGCCGTCGCCGCGCCTGCCGTCGCCCTCGCCGGCGGCAACTCGCCCGGGTTCGCGACCCTCGACCGCACCGGCGACGCGACCGCCGCCGGCGCCGCGCTCACGTGGCTGAACGTGGACGCCCTCGACGAGGGGGGACAGCGCATCGAGCTGTACGGCCAGTGGCTCGCGGACGGCGGGTTGGGCGCGTACGCGTCACTGTCGGCCGCCCGCGCGACGGCGGCCGGCGACGCCAACACGGCGCTCGGCAATCTCGAGATCGCGGCCGTGTGGGCCGCTCCGCGCGCGCCGCTGCGGTCGATCGTGCGCGCCGGTGTGGCGCTCGCCACCGCCGGCGACACCGTCGACGACGCGTTCGCCAACCTGCAAGCCGCGCAGGCGCGCATCACCGATGCACCCGCGACGATCACCGGCGACGTCACCTGGCTCCGCGTCGCGGCGTCTCCGCGCGCGGTGCGAGGTCGCGGAACCGTTCGCGTCGACCTCGGCGTCGACGTACCGGTCGCCGGCGACGGGCGGGCCGACGCGAACACGTGGCTGCGGGTCAACGCCGCCGCCGGTATCGATACCGGCAGCGTCGCGGCCGGCATCGAGTGGACCAACCGCATCGCGGTCGACCGCGTCGACCGCGGCGACGACCGGCTGCTGCACGAACTCGCGCTGTCGGTCCGCTACCTGCGCGCGGGGCGGCTGCAGCCGTTCGTCGCGCTCGCGCTGCCGCTCGACGGCCCGGGCGCAGACCTGCTGAACTGGGCCGCGATCGCCGGAGCGGAGTGGACGTTCGCGCGCGCCCGGGCGCGCTGACCCCGTCCGCAGACGCGACGACGCCGCGGCCCGCGACGCAGCGGGCGCGAACGCCCAGGGCGCCGCGCTCCCGGTGGCACGCCGTCATCCGATGCCGAGCCATTCGACGCCCGCGGCCGGGCGCACCGACGGATCGACGGCTCGCACGCCCCGTGCATCCCGGCGACGCCCCATCCGCTCCACCTCGAACCGAGCGGGCGCACGGCGGTCGGCGACGATGGCGAGTCCAGCCGGCAATCGATCGATGCGGCCGGCGGCCACCTCGCGGTCGACCGCGGCGCGGTTGGCCTTTTGCGCGCGGGACAGCGCACGCCCGCGGTACGCGAGCGTCACGCGCGCGCCAGCACCCGCGAGCGCCACCGCCGCCTCGAGCGCGCTGTCGCCGCCGCCGACCACGAGCGCGTCGCGCGACGCAAACTCCGCCGGGTCGTCGAGCCGCGAGTGGACCTGCGGCAAGTTCTCTCCGGGAATCCCGAGCGTGCGCGGCTTCCCGCGCGTTCCCGTGGCGATTACGACGCGCTGGGCGCGGTACGCCGCGACGTTGGTGCGGACGTCGAAGCCCCCATCGTCGCGCCGCGTGATCGCCTCGACCGCCTCGCCGCACGAGACCCGCACGCCCGCGCCGTCGAGGACGCGAGTCCACGCCGCCACCAATTCTTCCTTCGTCGCGTCGAACACGGGCAACAGCGACACGTTGTCACAGTCGGCCGGCTCGGCCATGGACGGCTTGCCCTTCGGGTAGCGCATCACGGTGGACGCGACGACCTGCTCCTTCTCGATCAGCACGTAGCTATAGCCGCTGTGAATGCACGACAGCGCCGCCGATAGACCCGCCGGCCCGGAGCCGACGATCGCGACGTCGACCGAGCCGGCGCCGCCGGCGCCCGCGCGCAACCCGTTTGCCCGCATGTGCTCGACGACGAAGCGACCGAGATTGGCGGCGTTCTTGACCAGCGGCTTGCCGGCGACTTCGCCGATCAGATATTGCCCGGGCACGGGCGTCTCGAAGTTCGCGTCGATCGCGGGGAGGCGGATTGGTGGAGGCGTCTCGTCGAGCTTGTGCATCACGAGCGCCTGGGTGGGGCAGACTCGCGCGCATGCCTCGCACTGCACGCAGTCCTCGAACCTGACCACGCGGCTTTTGTGATCGATCAGTTCGAGCACCTTGGTGGGGCAGGCGCTCACGCACGTCTCGCAGCCGGTGCAGCGATCGTCGTTGATCGCGTGGACCAGATAATCGACGGGCGTGGCGCCAGCCGGCTCGGCGGCGAAACGCCGCCGGCGCGCGTGGACGGCCGCGACGAGTGCACTCACGAGCACGAACACCGCCGGAACCCAAAGATGGACGCCGATCATGTGCGCTCCTCGTTGCGACTACGGCAGGGGAATGGCGACGCGAAATCCGTCGCCGTGACAACCGCCCTTGTTGCAGTCGCCGCCGGTCGCGTCGACGGGCGACAGCATCTCCCGAACCTCGGGGCAGGCCCCAGCTCGTGCGTGCATGGGAAACGCGAGCGGCCGATCCGTCCAGAAGTTCCCGTTCGCAGCGACCGGCAAGGCGACGTCAGTCCCATCGGCCGCGACGAGGTGAACGGTCGCGCCGGCCGCGGGCGTGGTACCCGCGGCGTCCGTGAACGCCGTGCCGGCCGCGGTGAACGCCGGCGCCCCCGCGCCGTCGTGGCAACTCAGGCACGCCATGCCCGGGTTGTGCTTGCCGTCCGACGACGGCGCCTGCACCTCGTCGCACGTCGCGACCGCCGCGTCGGGGCCGTCGCCGAGTTCCGCGCCCGCCGGGAACTTCTCCTCGAGCGTCCCCGTGCAGCCGCCAAACGCGACCAGCGCCGCCAACCAGGCCGCCGGCCTCGGTCGAAAACGATGGGTTGTCTGACGCACGCCGTGACGCCGCGTGCAACAGCCGTACCCGCATCGCCGGTGTACGCCGCCGACTTGACGTAAAAAATTTTGTTCTCACTGTACGCAGCGGGAACACTTGTACGAAGCGTGCATACTCGGTGTGCGCACACTGCCGTCCTGGGGGGCGGGGTTCGTGGGTTATCGTGCTTTCGCGTTGGCTCACCGCGTGCATATAGCCCGCGGCATGTCCAGCCTCGTCCGCATGCTCGCCCTTGCGTGCACGATCGGACTCGTCGGCGCCGCAGCCCCCGATGCCGCGCACGCCCGGCGGCGCGATTCGCAGACGCCCCGCGCCGAGCCGAAGCGAAAGCACACCTCGCGCCAGCGAAAGCGCGCCGCGCGCAAGCACAGGCGCGCCGCGCGCAAGCCCGGGCGCGCCGGTCGCAAGCGAACGCGCGCCCGGCACGCCGGCGGCGCGCGCCGGCGTGCCCGCGCCGGTCGCCGGCAACCGGCGCCGAAAAGAGAGACGGTGCGCGCCCGCGGCGCGGCGACTCTGCACGCCGAGGCCGCAGAGTCCTCGGCCGTCGTCGTCGTGGCCGAGCCCGGCGCCACCATGGACGTGCTCGAGCGGCGCGGGCGGTGGCTGCGCGTGCGCGTGATGGGCGCCGACGGGTGGGTCACGCGCACGTCGATCGCATCGCCGAACGAGCCGCGCGCGCAGCCGGCGCGCCGGCGATGGGCCCAGAGGCGAACGGACCAGTGGCGCCCCGAGGATGCCCGCTCGCCCGAGCGCGCGACGGCCGATGAAGGCGGCCGGGGGTGGGCCGGCACCGCCCGCGACCGATTTGCACCGGCCGCCCCTGCCCCGGCCAGCGGGCGCTCGACGCCGATGTCCGCCGACCGTACGCCCGATCCCCCCGACCTCGCGCACGACCGCGCCGCGCTGCCGCGATGGACGCTCGCGACGTCCGCGTCCGTCGGCTTCCTCGCGATGTCAATGGACCTTACGACCAACATCGAAGCGGGCCTCGGCAACTACGTCGTCGCGGCCAACGCCGCGGCGGCCAGCGGCGAGGTGTCGGCGCGCTACGCGCTCACGCCCCGATGGCTCGTGGGGGCCGACGCGCGCTACGCGTTCGGCGTGTCCCGGCCGGGCATTCACTACGAGCCGTCTGCGGGCGGCCCGGCGGGCGACGTCGCGTTCGCGACCCACGAGGTGCGGGGCGCGGCGGAAGTCGGTGCGAGTTTCGGCGATGCCGCCCGCCCGATCGACGTCCTGGCGCGCGGTGGCTATCTGTACCGCGCGCTGCTCGTCGATGACATCGACAACGTCGCGCACATGCCGAGCGAGAGCCTGCGCGGCGCGATCGTCGGCGCCGGCGTGCGCGCATATCGCGTCGCCGGCGACGTGAACGCGCGCGTCGACGTCGATGCGTTGGCCGGTGGCACGCGCGCGCAGACGCAGAACCTCGAGGACGGCACGGAGCCGAGCGTGTCGGCCGTATGGGTCACCGCGCGCATGGACACGGCGTTGGCGGCCGGCATGCGGCTCACGCTCGGCTACCGCTTCGAACGCGCGACCACTCGCTGGTCCGGCCCGTCGCGCCGCGTGCCGGACGCCATGGACGCGGTGCGGACCGATACGGCCCACCTCGTCACCGCCGGGGTTTCGTTGACGCTCTGACTGCCAAGCGGGGTCCCATGCACCAGATTTGCCACGTCTCGTCCTCCCCTATCGCCGCGCTCCGCACGGCCGCGCTGGCGATCGCGTTGCTGTCGGCCGGGTGCGATCTCGGCGTATTCGCCGGATCCTACGCGGGCGCCGACGGCGGCATCGGCGCCGGTGCGGACGCCGGCGGCGGCGGGCCGCTGCCAGACGCCGGCTATCCGCTCGGATGCAACGGCAACTGCCACGGCGACGAGGCGTCGCCCGCCCCGCCGAAAGATCTCGCCGGCGGCACCTCGACCGACAGCCCCGGTGTGGGCGCCCACCGCAACCACGTCGACCCGACGCCCACGTGGCATCGCCCCGTCGCCTGTGCCGACTGCCACCGCGTGCCCTCCGCCGTGGGCGACCCGGGACACATGGACGACGGCGACAACACCGCCGAGTTGACCTTCTCGGCGATCGCGTCCAACGGCGGCGCGACCGCGCCCTCGTTCGACGGCACGACCTGTTCGGGAGTGTACTGCCACGGCGCGACGCTCACCGGAGGTGCACTGACGGAGCCGACCTGGACTCGGGTCGACGGCTCCCAGGATGCGTGCGGCAACTGCCACGGCGCGCCGCCGCCGGCCCCCCATCCGGACGACGACGATTGCGGCCAGTGCCACCCGACCGTGCAGCCGGGCACCCGCGAGTTCCTCGATCCCGCCAGCCACATCAACGGCGTGGTCGACGTGAACACCGATGCACTCGCGTGCGACGGCTGCCACGGCGGCGGCGGCGTGTCGGCGCCGCCCAAAGCGCTCGACGGCAGCACCGGCCGCACCGACCGCGGCGTCGGTGCCCACCGAGAACACCTCGGCACGTCGTCGTGGCACCGCACGCTCCAGTGCGTCAACTGCCACGTCGTGCCGACCGCGACGTCCGACCCTGGCCACATCGACGGCGACAACCGCGCCGAGATCACCTTCGACGCCTTCAACCCGGTCGCGGTCTACGCGTTCGCCGCCGCGCGCTGCGACAACCTGTATTGCCACGGCAACGGGCGGGACAGCACCGGCACCATGGTGTGGACCGACGACGTCACCCTCGGTTGCACGTCGTGCCACGCGATGACCGCGGGCGGCGGCACCGGTTTGCAGGGCAAACACAAAAAGCACTTCGACGAAGGCGCCGGCAACTGCGTCGAGTGCCACCAACCCGTGATCGACGCCGGCAAGACGATCGTCGCACCGAACCTGCACATCAACGGGTTGCGCGACATCGGCTTCGCCCGCGGCGGCACGTGGAATCCAGCCGACCGGCGCTGCTCGAACCTCGCGTGCCACGGCTCCGAAAGGTGGTAGGCTGCACCGGCACCGGCGCCGACGAGGAGCTGTTCCTGGCGAGCGTCGGCGAAGGGCAAGTCGATGGTCGGATTCCTCAAGGCAGTCGCGGGCTGGGGCGCGGTGGCGGTGCTCGTCGTGTTCATGATCGCGAACACCCAATTGGCGTCCGTCCACTTGCTCGTGGCGGACGTCGATGCGCCGCTGAGCATCATCGTGCTTCTGGCGGCGCTCGCCGGGGCCTTCGGAGCCCACGGGTTCCGCGTCGCCCTGTCGTGGACGCGCAAGAAGAACCGGTAGCCGCACGCGACACGGCTGTGCGGCCCCACGCCGGCAGCGCGGCATCGCTCGTCGCAACACGCCGCAGGACGTAACCTGCCGGCGCGATCGGATGCCGGCGGGCGTGCGTGATAGCCTGCTAGGCCGACTCGGCCTTCGCTTCCTTGGCGTACATGACCATCGGCGCGGCGTGTTTTTCGATCACTTCCTCGCTGATGACCACTTCGCGGATGTTCGGATCGCTCGGCGTCTCGTACATGATGTCGAGCATCGCGGACTCGAGGATCGCGCGCAGGCCGCGCGCGCCGCTTTTGTGCGACTGCGCCATCTGCGCGACCTTGTAGAGCGCGCCGCGCGTGAACTTGAGCTTCACGCCGTCCATCTCGAACAGCTTCTGGTACTGCTTGACCAGCGCGTTCTTCGGCTTGGTGAGGATTTCGACGAGCGCATCCTCGGACAACTCGTGCAGCGGCGCGATGACGGGCAGCCGCCCGACGAACTCCGGGATCATCCCGTACTTGAGCAGGTCCTCGGGCTGCACCTCTTTCATCAGGTCCCAGCGGCTGCGCTCGCGCGACGGGCTCATCGCCGCGCCGAAGCCGATGATCTTCTGGCCGATGCGGTTTTCGATGATCTCCTCGAGGCCCGTGAACGCGCCGCCGCAGATGAACAGGATGTTGGTCGTGTCGACCTGAAGGAAGTCCTGTTGCGGATGCTTGCGGCCGCCCTTGGGCGGCACCGACGCGACCGTCCCCTCGATGATCTTCAACAGCGCCTGCTGCACGCCCTCGCCCGACACGTCGCGCGTAATAGACGGGTTGTCGCTCTTGCGCGCGATCTTGTCGATCTCGTCGATGTAGACGATGCCTCGTTGCGCCCGCTCGATGTCGTGGTCGGCGTTCTGCAGCAGGTTGACGATGATGTTCTCGACGTCCTCGCCGACGTACCCCGCCTCCGTCAGATTGGTGGCGTCTGCGATCGCAAACGGGACGTTGAGGATGCGTGCGAGGGTCTGGGCGAGCAGCGTCTTGCCGGAGCCGGTCGGCCCGAGCAGCAAGATGTTCGACTTTTGCAGCTCGACGTCGTCGTCATCGGACGGCTTGGCGTCGATGCGCTTGTAGTGGTTGTGAACGGCCACCGCCAGCACCTTCTTGGCGCGCTCCTGGCCGATGACGTACTCGTCGAGGATCGCCTTGATCTCGGCCGGCTTGGGAATCGAGTCGAGGCCGTAGGCCTGTTCTTCCTTCTCGATCTCCTCGGCGATGATGTCGTTGCACAGGCCGATGCACTCGTCGCAGATGTACACCGTGGGCCCGGCGATGAGCTTTTTGACCTCTTTTTGCGACTTGCCGCAGAACGAACAGGTCAGGTTCCCGGTGGCGTCGCGCTTGTCCGACGGCATGGCGATGTGTACCTCTACTCCGCCTTCTTCTTCTGGGTGACGATTTCGTCGATGATGCCGTATTCCTTGGCATCCCCCGGACTCATGAAGTAGTCCCGCTCCGTGTCGTTGCGGATGCGGTCGAGCGGCTGGCCGGTGTGCTTCGACCACAGCTCGTTCAGCGTGTCCCGCGTGCGCAGGATCTCCTTGGCGTGGATGTCGATGTCCGTCGCCTGGCCCTGGTAGCCGCCGAGTGGCTGGTGGATCATGATGCGCGCATGGGGAAGCGAGTAGCGCTTGCCCTTGGTGCCGGCGGACAACAGGAACGCGCCCATCGACGACGCCTGACCCATGCAGATGGTCGCCACGTCGCAGCGGACGTACTGCATGGTGTCGTAGATGGCCAGCCCGGCGGTGACGTGGCCGCCCGGCGAGTTGATGTAGAGCATGATGTCCTTGTCGGGTTCCTCGGACTCGAGGAACAGCAGCTGCGCGATGACGACGTTCGCGACCGTGTCGTCGATCGGCGTGCCCAGGAACACGATGCGGTCCTTCAGCAGCCGCGAAAAGATGTCCCACGGCCGCTCGCCGCGGTGCGTCTGCTCGATGACGGTCGGGATGACGATCGCCGACGTCGGGAGGGTGGTTTGGGATGCCATTGGGCCTTTGGGTCGGTTCATGGTGTGCTCGGTCGTCGACATGTTACCCCGGATCTCCGGAGTCCGCCGCGTCGCCGCCGGCATGGTCCGAATCGTCCGCGCCGGCAGATTCTGGAGCCCCGCCCGCCGGCGGCGCGCCGGCTTCGGCCGCCGCCGCCTCGGCCGCCGCCTCCTCGGCCGTCACGACCTCGACGTGGGCGCGGTCGACCAGCAGGTCGAGCGTCTTGCGGCGCCTCAATTCGAACCGGATCCGGTCGATCCGTCCGTCGCGCTCCAGTTCCGCGCGCAGCCGATTCGGCAGCTTGCCCTCGTACTTGGCCAGCCGCGCGACGTGGTCGTCGATCTCCTCCTCGGTGACCTCGATGCCCTCGAGCCGCGCGATTTCGTCTAGCAACAGCTCCCCGCGGAAGTCGTCGGCCGCGGCATTGGACAGCCGCCCCCGCATCGCCTCGTAGTCGACCTCGTCCGAATCCCCCAGCATCTTGCGAAACCGCGCGACCTGGCCTTCGACCGCCCGGCGAACCGGCCCGGATGCGACCGGGATCGGGTTTTTCTCGACGAGCTTCGCGAGCGCCTGTTCCCGCAGCGACTCCCGCATCGCCTCCTCGGCGCGCTCCTCGAGCCGGGCGCGCACCACCTCGCGCAACTCCTCGAGCGTGTCGGCCTCGCCGGTCTCCTTGGCGAGGTCGTCGTCAATCGCCGGCACGACCTTCCGGCGCGCCTCGACGATCGACACCTTGAGCCGGACCGGCGTCGGCTTGGCGTCGGCGTCGCCCTCGCGCGGCGGGATCTCCGCCGCAAACTCCAGGTCGGTCGCATCGAGCGGCACACCGGTGAGCCTGTCGCCCAGGCCCGGCACCCCGCCGACCTCCGGGCCGTCCAGTTCGACCGGCATGCGCTTGCGCTCGAGCGTCTCGTCGCCGACCGTCCCCTCCACCTCGACCAGGAGCACGTCGCCCTTGGCCGTCACGTCGCGGTCCTCGATCGGCTCGAGGTCGGTGTGGTCGCGCTGGATCTGTTCGAGCGCCTGCTGCACCGCGGCGTCGTCGATCTCGATCTCCGTGCGGCGCAGTTCGAGCCCCTCGTAGTCTTTTTTGTCGAGCTGGATCGGCGCGCGCACCTCCACGTGCGCGTGAAACGAAAACGGCTTGCCGGACTCGATCGGGGCGTCGTGCACGGCCGGCTCCGACACGATCTCGATGGAGTGCTCGGTGACCGCCTGGATCAGCGAGTCGCGCACGAGCTGGCCGGCGACCTCGGCGCGAACCTGCTTGCCGAACATCTGCTGGACGACACTGCGGGGCACCTTGCCCTTGCGGAACCCCTTGAGCGACACGGTCTTGGCCAGTTCGTCGTACGCGCTGGCCAGGCGCGCCTTCACCGTCTCCCACGGGATCTCGACGCTCAGCTTCTTTTCGACGGGAGACACATCTTCGATCTGGACCTGCATCGGCACCTTCTCCATGGCGAGGCAGGGGTCGTACCACATGCGCGCAACCGCGTCAGCCCCGGAACCGGTTCCCCGCGACGCGAAGTCCGGAGCGGCAGGCCGCGAGCCGACGGCGCGCCCCGTGCGCCGCCGCACGCGTGGCGGCGCGGCTGTCGGGGCGCGTCCCTCGGTTCCGTCGGGTGGACCGCGCCCCGGCGGTGGCTCCTCGGAGGCTGCTGCGCACAGCCGGTGGCTGCGGTCGCGATCTGCGGGCGATCTGCGGCGTACCTCCTCGCGCCCTTCGGTACCGTATTATGTTGATACGCGCCCTCGTGCGCTGCGGGCGACCGCCGAACCTCGCCTCGCATCTCGCACCCTCGCTGGCGCGCCGATACGCGACAGCCTCCTAGCGCCGCAGGACGTAGGTCGGCTCGCCGCCGGCGGCATCGGCGGGGACGACGAGGTCCAGGCCGTGCGCGCTGAGCTTGGCGATCAGGGCCGACATCCACGCGGCGCCGTCCGCGCACGCCGCGATGTCGGCGACCTCCGCCGCCGACAGCCGGCCGGCGCGGCCGAGCGCGTCGAGCACGTCGCGCTCCGCGGCCGACAGGCGAAACCCGAGCGGCATCGTGCGACCGACCAGTTGCGCCAGCGCGCCGGACCGATCCGCGGAGCCGGGCGAGCACCCGGCGGCCGGCGGCGGCCCGCCCGCGGGCGCATGCGGGCCGCGACATGCGACGGTGCGCGCCGCCGGATCGGCGGCCGCCATCCACGCCTCGGCGACGGCCGGACTCGAGATCGTCGCGCCCCCGTGCGGCGGCGCCTCGGCGACGGCCGCACTCGGGATCGTCGCGCCCCCGTGCGGCGGCGGCGCGACCGGAACGACCGATGCGCGGCGGGGCGACGGTTTCGCCGCCGGCGGGCGCGGCAACTCAACGGGCTCGAACGGCGTGGTGCGCAACGGCCCCTGCGACTCGCGATCGCGCGGCGCACCGGGCGACCACAGGTTGGTGGGCTTGCGCTCGAACGCGGACTCCTCGTCGGCCAGCCGCGGCGGGTTGCGGCGGGCGCCGGCCAGACGCCGCGCGGCGCGCTCGAGTTCGGCGCGCAGCTGCTGTGCCCGGCCGGGCTCGTCGCGGTCGACGTGGATGCCCCACGGCCCGTGCGGCTCGACTCCCGCCGGCCCGATCGCGAGCGCCGCGCCGCGCAACACGATCGCCGGCCGCGTCTGATCGCGACACGCGCGGAAGGCGCGCATCAGCACGCGCTGTTCGGCCCACGTCTCGGCGACGACCATCACGGCGCGTCCGTACACCGGCGGCGCCGTCGGATTCCGCCGCCACGCGTCGACGATGCGGATGCGCGCCATCGGCGGCGATCATAACAGACGGCGCAGCGGCGGATGACCCGAGCGACGACCGAGATGTCGGGCGGCGCGTGCGACGCCGCTCACAACACGAACTGCGCGAAAAATTGTGCCTGCGCCGCGAGTTCGTACTCGTGCGCGAGCCCGTCACCGGCATGCGCCGGCTCCGCGGCGAGCGCCGCGTCTTGCTGATGCATATGCAAGTAGTGGCGCATTACGTTGGTGCGCACGTTCGCGCCAACGGAAATGCGATCAGTGATGTCCACGGTCGAACCGACGCCGACGAACGCCATCGGAGCCGCCGCTCGATCCTCGTGTCCCGCGATGCGGGCCCGCGTCAGCTCGACGCCCGCCCCGAGTTGGACGTA
>RFGE01000256.1 GCA_003696105.1 Deltaproteobacteria bacterium
CGTACGGGCAGACCGGCGGCAGGTCGAGCACGGCGGCGAGGATGGATCGCATCGGGTAGTACGGCGTACGCAGGCCGCTCGGGTCGGGAGCAGCCAGGAAGATGCGGGCGCCGGCTGCGGCCGCGTCGGCGCACGCGTCGCGCAGCAGCCGCGACGTCCCCGACCCCGGCGGTCCGGCCACGACCAGCGAACCTCCCGGCGCGCCGGAGCCGTCGTCGCCGCGCAAGCATGCGGTCAGCCGGTGCAACTCGTCGTCGCGTCCGATCAGCGGCAGCGGGAACACGCCGAGCGACTGCGCCTCCGCCGTAGGCTCGGCCTGGGCGAACTCCCGCGTCGCCGTCGATTCGTCCTCGACACCGAGCGGAGGCTGATGCCACTCGGTGTCGGCGGCCGCCATCGTGTCGCTATCGAGGAGCGTGCGCACGTGCGCGGCCGCGAACTCCAGCGTCTGCCGGCGCGGCGCCCCCCGCCCGTGGCCGCATTGCGGGCAAAACCGGAACGACGCCGCGACCATGACGCCACAGCCGCGGCACATGACCTGTTCGGCCTGCTCGCGGGAAGTAAGGGCGTCGTTGATCGCCGCGCGGAACTCCTCCGCCGAGCGGAACCGGTCCGCCGGCCGCTTCGACAGCGCCTTGAGTGCCGCGGCCTCCAACTCGGGGTTGATCGGCCAACGGTCGCCGACGACCGCGCGCGGCGGCACCGGCTGCTCGCGCAGGTGTCGGGTGAGGATTTCGAGGGACGTGGCGTTGGCGTCGGCGAACGGCGTGCGGCCGACCAGCAGCTCGTACAGCAACACCCCGGCGGAGTAGAGATCGCTGGCGACCGTGGGCTCGGCACCGGCGATCACCTCGGGCGCCATGTACTCGGGCGTGCCGCACACGCTGCTGTCGTCGTGGTCGCGCCGGCTACCCGCCAGGCGGGCGATGCCGAAGTCGACGACTTTTGCGAGATCCCAGCCGCCGCGGCGGTGTTCGACGACGACGTTGTCGGTCTTCAGGTCCGCGTGGATGACTCCGGCGGCGTGCGCCTCCTCGAGGCCCGACAAGATCTGGCCCACCAGATCGGCGATGCGCCCCGTGTCCAGCGGATGGCAGCGCTCGAGCATCGCCGCCAGCGTTTCGCCGCGGAGATACTCCATCACGATGTACAGCAGGCCGTCGGTCGTCTGGCCGAAGTCGAGCACGGCGACGGTGTTCGGGTGGTTCAGGCGCGACGCCGCGAGCGCCTCGTCGTGGAAGCGGCGGACGAGACGCTCGTCGCTGGCCAGCTCCGGGCGCAGAATCTTCACCGCGACGGTGCGGCCCAGCGAGATCTGGTTCGCCTGGTAGACCGTGCCCGACGCCCCCTGCCCGACGCACTCGTGGAGCTCGAACTTGTCACCGATTACGCGCCCGATGAGCGGGTCCGCGCCGTCCGATGTCGTGTGTTCCACTGCGTCACTCGCCGTATACCGTGCCCGTGTCGGGATGCCCCCGACTGGAGTGGCAGTATGACCCAAGCGGCGGCGTTCGGGTAGGCCCAAGTGACCGAGGGGGGCTCGTGTCGGCCGGCGCGGTGACGCGGGTCGAAGTCGGCCGCGGACGGCCGGTACCACCGACGCGATGTGGGCGCACCTCGCGCCCCGCGCGGCGCGGCCGCCGGCGCCCCGCAACCCGGGCTGTGCCCCAGGCGGCGCGGCGACGCGCTCCGGCATCGGACGCGCGGCGGACCCGGGCGGCGACCCGCCGCCGGCCGTCCTCGCCGCGGCCCGACCCGGGGCCGGCAGCTGCGACCGCGCCCGGAGGCCGTCGCTCGGGCCCGCGTGCGCCCCGGCCGCCGCGGGCCGCCGGCGCGGTCAGCAGCGCTCGAGGACCGTCGCGATGCCCTGGCCGACGCCGATGCACATCGCAGCCAGCCCGTACCGCGCGCCGCGCCGGACCAGCTCGTGCGCGAGCGTCACGACCAGTCGCGCGCCCGACGCGCCGAGCGGATGGCCCAGCGCGATCGCGCCGCCGTTGACGTTGACGCGCTCGGGATCGAGTTCGAGCTGTTCCACGCACGGGATCGCCTGCGCGGCGAACGCCTCGTTGATCTCGGCGACGTCGATGTCGGCGACGGCGAGCCCGGCGCGCGCGAGCGCCGTGCGCGACGCCGGCACCGGGCCGAGTCCCATGGTGTTCGGGTCGACGCCGGCGACGCCCCACGCGACGTAGCGCGCCTTCGGCGTCAACGACAGCTCGCGGACGGCGCGCTCGCTCGCGACCAGCATCGCGACCGCGCCGTCGTTGAGACCCGACGCGTTGCCGGCGGTGACCGTGCCGCCGGCGCGGAACGCGGGCGGCAGGCGCGCGAGCTTGTCGAGCGTCACGTCGGGGCGCGGGTGCTCGTCGGCGCGGCACACGATGGGCTCGCCCGTCTTGCGGTCGCGCCCGGTTTCGATCGGAACGATCTCGTCGGCGAACCGGCCCGCGTCCGCCGCCGCCTTCGCGCGCTGCTGCGAGCGCAGCGCGAACGCGTCCTGCGCTTCGCGGGTCACGCCGCATCGCTCGGCGACGCACTCGGCGGTCTCGCCCATCTGCAGGGTGCCGTACCGCTCGGCCATCTTCGGGTTGACGAACCGCCACCCGAGGGTCGTGTCGTACGCGGTCACGTTGCCGCGCGCGAACGCCGACTCGGCCTTCGGCAGCACCCACGGCGCGCGCGACATCTGCTCGACGCCGCCGGCGATGACGAGGTCCGCCTCGCCGAGCAGCACGAGCCGCGCCGCGTCGGCAAACGCCTGCATGCCGGAGCCGCACAGCCGGTTGACCGTCACGCCGGGGACCTCGACCGGCAACCCGGCGAGCAGCGCCGCCATCCGCGCGACGTTGCGGTTGTCCTCGCCCGCCTGGTTCGCGCAGCCGAAGATGACGTCGTCGATCCGGTCGGTCGGGATGCCGGTGCGGGCGACCAGCGCGGCGATGACGTGCGCAGCCAGGTCGTCGGCGCGCACGCGCGCAAGCGCCCCGCCGTGGCGGCCGAAGGGGGTGCGAAGTCCATCGATGAGGTAGGCGGCGGTCGGCATGGCGGGAAAATAGCCGAAAAATTCGCGCCGCCGGCGCGCCGGCGCGATCCTCGGCCCATGCGGATCGACGCGGAACTTCGTACCGACGCGCAGACCGCCGGCTGGTTCGTCGCGCGCCAGCCCGCGGTGGTGCGGTTTCTCGAGCGGCGCTGTGGCCCGACCGATGCGTTCGCCGTCGCGCTCGATGCCGCGGTGCGCATCTGCGCCGCGTTCGAACGCGCCGCCGGCGTGCCCCCGCCGCCGGTGCCGTTTCGGCTGCTCGACCGCGCCGACGACGCCCTGGCGATCGAGGCGCTCGGCCCCGGGGCCGCCCGCGGGTTGGCCGCACGCCACCCGGAGCTGTGCGCGTGGATCGCGCGATGGGTCGCCGACCCGCCGCTGCCGCTGACCGCGGCCGAGGCCGGCCGGGTCGGCGCGTGCCTCACCGCGGTCGTCTACGCGCTGGACGAGATCACCACCGGCCGGCCCGTTCCGTAGGCGCGCGCGATCGAACGTTTGTTCGACCGTGCACGGCGGCGGCGACCGCTGCGCTATGCTGGCTGACCGGTGGGTGCAGTCGGTCATGCAGCGCGGCGTCGCGCCCGCGCGCTCGTCGCCGGGGCGGCCGCCGTGACGGCCGTCGCGAGCGCGGCGGCCGTCGCCGCGCCGTCGCGCCCCGCGCCGCCGGTGGCCGCCTGCGGGATCGAGGACCCGCGCGTCGCGCAGGCCGCGCCGCCGGTGCCCCGCCGGCGCGGCGAGACGCCGGGGTTGGCGGCGAGCGCGCCGCCGCTGGTGCGCCGGATCGCGCCCGCGCGCCGCGCGGTGGGCCGGGGCGCGCACGGCGGCGCCCTCGCCGGCAAGACGGTCTACGTGTCGGCGGGCCATGGCTTCACCTGGAACGCGACGGTGGGAGCGTGGAGGACCCAGCGCGGCAACACGCACGATCTGGTCGAAGACCTCGTGTCGGCCGAGACGGTCGACCAGTTCCTCATCCCCTACCTGGTCAACATGGGGGCCTACGTCGTGCCGGTGCGCGAGGCGGACCTCAACCCGAACCGCGACATCGTGGATGATGCAACCGACGACGGGCGGTTCGTCGCCGAGGGTAGCCCGGCGCCCGCCGACGACGGCGTCGGTTTCGGCGTGGTCGCGGAGCCGATCGCCGGCGATGTCAACCCGTTCGAGTCGGGCCGGGCGGTGGCGCTGCCGACGACCGCCCAGGAGACGGCGCGGGTCACCTGGGTGTTGGACGTGCCGGAACGGGGCGAGTACAACGTCTACGTCGCGTACGTGCAGCGTCCCGACCGGGCTTCCGACGCTCACTACATCGTGCGTCATGCGGGCGGCGAGACGCACTTTCGCGTCGACCAGCGCCGCCACGGGTCGACATGGGTGCGCCTCGGCCGGTTCTACTTCGACGCCGGTGTGGCGCCGAACGCCGGATCCGTGACCCTCGCCAACGACTCGGCCGACGCCGGCACGACCGTGTCGGCCGACGCCGTGCGCATCGGCGGCGGCATGGGGACGATCGATCGCGGCGGCGGCGTCAGCGGCCGGCCGATGTTCGAAAACGCGGCGCGCTACTACGCGCAACTGTCCGGCGCGCCGCCGTCGGTGTACGACTACACGACCGCCGACGGCAACGACGACGTCGGCACGCGGTCGCGGTTCGCCGCGTGGGATCACGAGGACGGCGAGGACGCGGTCTACGTCGCGTGGCACACCAACGCGCCGAGCCCGGCGCGAGGCACGTCGTCGTTCGCGTACGGCCCGAGCGCGTACGGCAGCGTCGATGAGTTCACGGGCGTGCCGGGTTCGCTCGAACTGATGGACGCGATCCACCGCGAGCTGATCGGCGACATCCGCGCCGCGTGGGACCCGGAGTGGACCGACCGCGGCCAGCACACCGCCTACTTCGGCGAGGTCAACCCGAACCACAACCCGGAGATGCCGGCGGCGCTGTTCGAGGTCGCGTTCCACGACACCGCCGAGGACGCCGACGCGCTGCGCGATCCGCGGTTTCGCCGGCTCGCCGCCCGGGCGATCGCGCAAGGCGTGGCGCGCTACTTCGCCGCGCGCGACGGCGCGGAGCTGGTGTTGCCGCCGGAGCCGCCGGCCGGCGTGTCCGCGACGCAAGCCGGCGGCGTCGTGACCCTCGCGTGGCGGCCGCCGGAGCCCGACCCGGCCGGCGGCGATCCGCCCGACGCGTACGTCGTGTACCTGTCCGGCGACGGCCATGCGTTCGACGACGGCCGCGTGGTCGACGGCGAGCGGCTCGAACTGACCGGGCTGTCGCCGGGCGAGGCGGTGTACGCGCGGGTGACCGCGATCAACGCGGGCGGCGAATCGCTGCCGTCGCCGGTCGTGGGCGCGCGCGTGGCGACCGGGCCGGCGGCGCGCGTGCTGGTCGTCGGCGGGTTCGACCGGCTCGACGGCGCGATGCTCGTGCGCGAGGACCTGTCGGCCTATGCGCTCGGTACGGTCGACCGCGGCCTGCTCGATCGGATCAACGACGGCAGCTACGCGGCGCGCCACGGGGCGGCCATCGCCGCGGCCGGCGTGAGCTTCGACGGCGCCGATCACACCGCGGTCGCCGCCGGCGACGTGGACCTCGGCCGCTACGATCTGGTCGACTGGTTCGTCGGCGAGGAGTCGACCGCCGACGTGCCGTTCGACGGCGCCGAGCGCGCGGCCATCGCCGCGTTCGTCGCCGGCGGCGGCGGACTGTTCGTGAGCGGCTCCGAGATCGGCTGGGCGCTCGAGGACCGCGGGCTCGCGCCCGGCTTCGTCGCGGACGTGCTGCGCGCGGCGTTCGTCGCCGACGACGCGGGGACGTACGGCGTGGTCGCGGCCGGCGAGCCGTTCGACGGGCTGGCGGCGCTTGCGTTCGACGACCGCGGCCCCGGCGGCTACGACGCGGAGTTCCCCGACGTGTGGGCGCCGGCCGACGGCTCGGGCGCGGTCGTCGCGCTGCGCTACGACGGCGGCGGCGGCGCGGCGATCGCGTGGCGGGACCCGACGGGGGGCGCGCGCACGCTCACGTTCGGGTTCCCGTTCGAGACGATCTCCGGCGAGTCGGCGCGCGCCGACGTGATGGCGCGCGCGCTCGCGTTCTTCGGCGTCGACCCGGATCCGCCGCCGATCGGTCCGGACGCCGGCGCGGGCGCCGGGGCCGACGCCGGCGCGGGCGGCAGCGGCGGCGAGGTGACGGCCGGGTGCGGATGCCGCGCGACATCGGGCCGGCGGCCGTGGCCCGCGTCGCCGATTTGTGTATTCTTCGCGGCCGTATGGACCATCCGCAGGTTGTCGTCACGGCCGAGACGGTCGAGCGGACGATCGCGACGTTCACGGCGCTCGACCAGGCGGGCGACAAGCGCACGATGACCAAACTCGCGCGCCGGTTGGGCAAGGACCAGCCGGCGCTGCTGCGGTTCGCCGCGCGCCTGAAGGACGACCACGGCGATGCCGTCGGCGAGGCGGCCGTGTTCTACGGCACGCTGGTGTGGGCGATGTTCGAGACCCAGTTCGGCAAGAAGCTGCACCGGCTCACGCAGGCCAACCTCGAAGCCGCGCGCGAAGTCGTCGCCGCCGAACGGGCCAAGATCGACGGGCTCGACGCACGGCCGGTCCACGAGCGCACCGCGCCGGCGCTGGTCGACCGGCAGCCGCACGTGTACGCGAAGCTGGTCGAACTCGTCGAGGAGGACGTGCGCGAGGGCGCGATGGCCGAGGAGACGGCGGCGCTCATCTTCGAGCCGACGCAGGTCATCGTCGAGGCGTTCGACGCCGCGATGGCCGGCCGGCGGCCGGGCCAGCGGCTCGGTCCGGTCGTGCGCGAGACGCCGAAGGTGGGCCGCAACGACCCCTGCCCGTGCGGATCCGGCAAAAAGTACAAGCGCTGCTGCGGCGCCGCGTGATTCGGCCGGCGCGGCTGTATAGTCGCCGCCGATGGGCATGAAACCGCGACAGGGACGACAGCCGGAGTCGCCGGCGCGCGCCGCGGACGTGACGGCGGCCGATCCGGCGCTGTGGGCGCCGCTGACCGAGGGCGAGCGCGCCGACGCGCTGCGGCTCGTGGCCGAGGACGGCCGCGCCGCCGGCATGGTCAAGGTGGGTCGCTATCGCGTCGCGGCCGTCGAGCCGCTCGCGCTCAAGCCTCCGCATCCGCGCGCGGGGCGCCGCTGCGCGCGCGTCGTCGCGTACGACTACGCCGCCGCCGCGCGGGTCGACGCGGGCGTCGACCTCGATGCCGGCGACGTGTTCCATTTCGCGACCGCGGCAGGGCAACCGCCGCTGGCGGCCGCGGAGGAGGCCGCCGCGATCGCCGTCGCCGCCGCCGATCCCGACGTGCAGGCGCAACTCGGACTCGACGACCGGCCGCGCGCGGCGCTGCAGTACTGGAGCCGCCATCCGGCGGACCGCGCGTACCGCGCGCGCGCGGCCGCGGTGGTGTTCGGCCCGGCCGGAGGCGCGCCGTCGGTGGTGGCCGTCGTGGATCTGGCTGACCGGCAGGTGACCGAGGTCGTGCCGGCGGAGCGATGGTGACGGCGATGACCGGCGTCCTCGTGGAAGCGAACTGGCGCGTGCACTACCGGATGACGGAGACCGCAGGGCTCGCGGTCCACCTGGTGGACTACTGCGGCCGCCGCGTGCTGTGGGACGCGTCGCTGCCGTTCGTGCTCGTCGACCATCAGCAGACCGACCTCGACCCGGAGGACCGCGTCGACCGGCACGGTCCCGTGTGGGCGCCGCTCGGCGCGCGCACGCAGGCCGGCGACGTGCGCGTGCAGGCGTTCCGCGGCGGGTTCGAACTGGCGGTCGACTTCGCGGCCGGACCGTTTCGGTACACGCAGTTGTGGCGGTTTCACCGAGACGGCCGCGCCGCGCCGTGGCTGATTGTGCATCCCGGCGGGCTGCACCCGGCGCACACGTATCACCCGCATTGGCGATTCGACATCGACCTCGACGGAGCGCTCGACGATGCGTTCGAGGTGTTTCGCGGCGGCCGCTGGGAGCGGGTCGCCGAGGAGGGCTGGTTCCCGTACACGGGCGAGGCCGACGCGGACGGCGCCGTGTGGCGGCAGGTCGACTTCGGCTCGGGGGCGTGCGTGTCGGTGCGGCCCAACCAGTGGGAGGACGCGGAGGTGTTCGCCGTGCGCTACCACGACGGCGAGTGGCCGCCGTTTGGCCCGCACGGCGGATCTGGCGATCAGCCGTATCCGGCCGCGTTCGTCGGCGACGAACCGCTCGATGGCGAGGACGTGACGCTGTGGTACGTCGGCCACGTCCACTACGACGACGCGTTCCCGTTCGTGTCCGGCCCGTGGCTGCGCGTGACCGGCTTCGGTCCGTGACGCCCGCGGCCGCCCGCGGATGCGCCGCCCGTGGTGCGCCCCCCGGAGGACGACGCGCGGGCCGCCGGCGAGGGCGTCCCGCCCGCGTCGCTTGCGGCGCCCCGGGAGGCCGGCCAGGCGCCCGTCTTGCGCAACAATCGCCATCGTGACGCGCGGTTGGCCCGCAACCCGCGCGGCGGGCGGGCATGCCCGCGGCGGCGCCGCCGGCCGGCCCCCCTCAACTTCGCGCGGGTCTGGCCGATTTCGAGGGCGAGGAGGGATGGGCCAACTCACGGACATCGACGACCTGACGGCCCGGCGCGCCGCCGCGACCGTCGTGCGCCCGCCGGACCTGGGCCCCGGCTCGATGGTCGGCGAGTGGGAGATCGAGAGCGAACTGGCCGCCGGTGGCATGGGGATCGTCTACGCCGTGCGCCACCCGATCATCGGCAAGCGCGCGGCGCTGAAGTTGTTGCGTCCGGAGCTCGCGCGCGACGCGGAGGTCGTGCGGCGATTCGTCGCCGAGGCCACTGCCGTCAACACGATCAACCATCCGAACATCGTCGACGTGTTCGGGTTCGGCTGCCACTCGGACGGGCGCCACTACTGCGTGATGGAGCTTCTGTCCGGCGAGAGCCTCGCCGACCGGCTCGAGCGCGAGGTCCAGTTGCCGCTGGCGGACGCGATGCCGATTCTCCGAGACATCGCGGACGCGATCGACGCGGCGCACGCGCTGGGAGTCGTGCACCGCGACCTGAAGCCCGACAACGTGTTCCTCACCGACGGCGGGACCGTCAAGGTGCTCGACTTCGGTATCGCCAAGCTCGTCGAGCAACAGCGCACCGCGACGCAGCCCGGCGCAATCCTCGGCACGCCGCTGACGATGGCGCCCGAGCAGTGCCGCGGCGACGACGTGGACCATCGCGCCGACGTGTACGCGTTCGGTGCGCTCGTCTATCGCGTATTGCTCGGGCGGTATCCGTTCGAGGCAGACGACGTGCACGCGTTGCTGTTGCACCACGTCAGCGACGATCCGCCGCCGCCGAGCGCGCTCGGCGCCTCGGCTCGGCTCGACGGCCCGCTGCTGCGCGCGCTCGCCAAGGATCCGGCGGCGCGCTACGACAGCCTCGGCGAGCTGCTCGACGACATCGAACGGGCGGTCTCGAGCAGGCCCGAGGTCGTCGCCGACGCGATCGGCTACGAGACCGGCGATGTGCCCGCGATCGACGACGCCCGCGGCCCGAGTCGGAGGGTGCGGTGCGTGGCCTACGCGCCGGCCGCCGATGCGGTCGCGACCGACGGCGAAGGCGGGGCGATCGACGTGTGGAGCCTCGACGGCCAACGCAGCGTGCGCCTCGAGGGCCACGCCGGCGACGTGACGCACGTCGCCTACAGCCCGACCGGAGACCTCATCGCATCGGCGGCGCTCGACCTGCAGATTCGCGTGTGGCGGACCAACGGATCGCTGATGCACGTGCTGCGAGGACATCGGGCGCGCATCACCGCGCTGCGGTTCTCCGAGGACGGCACGCGCATCCTGTCCGGCGCGGAAGATGGCGCCATCCGGGTGTGGGAGATCGGCACGGCGCGCGAGTGGGTGTACAAGGGCCACCGCGGCGCCGTCCGCGCTGTCGTTGCATCGCCAACGGATGTGCGGATCGCATCGGTCGGCGACGACCGCACGGCGCGCGTGTGGGACGACAGCCGCGGCGGCCGTTGGGTGCTGCGCGCCGACCGGCTCGGGTTGCGCACGGTCGCGTTCAGCCCGGATGGCTGTCGCCTGGCAGCCGCCGGCTACGACGGCGTCCTGCTCGAGTGGAACCTCACCGAGCCGTACGACATCGCGCGCCGCAGCGTGCGCCGCCGGACGGGCCACCGCGGCGCGATCAGTCACGTCGCCTACTCGCCCGACGGCGAGTGGCTCGCGTCCGCGGGGGCCGACGGCACGGTGCGGCTGTGGCCGCGCGATCACCGGCCGCCCCGCGTGTTGTCGGGCCACGGCCGCCGCGTGCGGCGCGTCGCGTTTTCGCCCGACGGGCGGTACCTCGCGTCGGCCGGAATCGACTGCTGCGTGCGGCTGTGGGACGTCCGCAGCGGCCGTTGCGAGGACATCGTCGGGCTGGAGCATCCGACCTCGTGGGTGACGTTTTCGCCGGACGGGGAGCACCTTCTGTCGTGCAGCTCGCCGCGGTCGGTGGTCGTCACGCGGGTGCCGCGGCGGCGCACGGTTCGGCTGGCGCAGGCGCCGATTCGGCGCGCGCGGCGCACGTCGTCGGCGGGGGCGTACGTGCTGGCGGCCGGCCTGGTGGCCGCGGCCGCGGCCGCCGCCGCGCTGATGTGGACGTAGGCGGCGATCGGGCGCCCGCCGGCGCGGCTGTGCCGCCGGCCGGCGCGGTGCGGGGCGCCCGCCGCGGGCGGGTCGATCGCCTCGCGCAGCGCGTCCTCGAGCGCCGCCCGCGCCTCGCCCTCGCGGGGCGCCCGCCGCGGGCGGGTAGATCGCCTCGCGCACCCGTGCGTTCTGACCGGCATGTTCGCGCACCGGATGACCTGGATCGCCGCTGTCTTCGTCGCCGCCGCGTGCGGTACGGCTCGCGCCGACGCTCGCCCCGACCGCCCCCTTCGGGTCGCAGAGCGCCCGCGGGCGCCGTATTCGCTCGAAATTCTGGATAAATACGGACGGCCGTTGCCGACGTTCGAGCACCGCGGTCGCTTCTACGTCCTGGGCAACGTCGACCAGCGCTACGTCATTCGCGTCACCAACCCGACCGACCGGCGGGTGGAGGCGGTGGTGTCGGTCGACGGCCTCGACGTGATCGACGGCCGGCCGGCCGACCTGCGCAAGCGCGGCTACGTGGTGCCGGCGCGCGGCGAGCTGCGCATCGAGGGCTTTCGCGTATCGACCCGCGAGGTCGCCGCGTTCCGGTTCTCGGCGGTGGCCGATTCGTACGCGGCGCGCAAGGGGAAACCGCGCCACGTCGGCGTCATCGGCCTGGCCGTGTTCGAGGAACGGGAGCCCCCTCAGGTGATCGTCGATGCGCCGCCGGTCCCCGACGACCGTCGCGACCGCTACGACTACGACTTCGAGGACGACCTCGTCGAGGGCGAGCTGGCGCCGCCGCCGGCGGCCGGCACCGGGGGCGCGCGTCACGCCGCGCCGGCCGGCGCGGACGCGCCGGCGGCCAAGACGGCGTCGCCGCGGCGGGCCCCGGCCGAGCGGTGCTGCGGCTGGCGCCCGCGCGGCCGGCCCGGACTCGGCACCGAGTTCGGCGAGCGCCGCAGCTCGCCGGTGCAGTGGACCCGATTCGAGCGCAAGAACCCGGCGGTGCCGGACGCGGTCGCCGAGCTGCGCTACAACGACGTGGACGGCCTGCGCGCGCTCGGCATCGACATCGCGCCGCGGGTGACCGCCGCCGAGATCGAGACGCGGGAGACGGCCGACCCGTTCCCCGGCTCGCGGTTTGCCGAACCGCCGCGCTGATCGGCGCGCCCACCGCGAGCGGTGCCGCCGGTCGCATCATCGCCGGCGGCCGTCGCAGTCGTAAAACGGGTTCTTGATGCCGGGCACGCACTTGCCGGCGGGCCGCATGCGGCAGACGGCTCTGCGCCGCCGGCCGTCGAACGCGACGACCACCGCGCCCGGCCGATATCCGTTGCGAACGCAACGGACGCGAAGGCGAACGCCGCGCGGGCGCGCGAGCGCGGCGCGGCCGACGCCGGCCACCGTGCCGTCGGGCAACACCAGGCGGCCGCCGGGCGGCGCGGTCGTCACCACGACGCGGACCGGCGCCGCCATCGCGCCGGCGTCGCCGGCGCGAGCGGCTCCGCCGTCGGCGTTCGCATCGGTCGCCGTCGCCGCGTCGCGGGCGCCCGCGCCGGCGTCGCGGGTAGCCGCGTCGTCGGCGGCGCCGGCCGCGCCCGCGCGGGCGATCGCGCGCGGGTGCGCCGGCTGCGCGCGTTCGCGCGGCCACAGGGTGACGGCGGCGACGGCGACCGCGGCGACCAGCGCGACGGAACCGATCGCGACCGCGCGCGCGCGCCGCTCGAGGCCGCCGCGGCGCGCGGGCTCCGGCGGCCCGGGCAGCTGTTCGGGCGGCACGCGCAGCGGCGCCGCGCGCGGCCGTTGCGCGGCGGCGTCGGTCGGCTGCGCCAGCGTCGCGACGCCGTCGGGACCGATCCACCACTGGCCCGGCGCGAGCGTCGGATCGGCCGGGCCGGCGACCGGAGGATCGGCGCGCGCGGGCGGCGCGGTGGCTCCGCGCGGGGCGTCGGCCCCGCCCGCGGCGAACTGCAGCGCGTCGATGAACTCGGCCATCGACCCGAATCGGCGGTCGCGGTCCGATTCGAGCGCGCGCATCACCACGCGCTCGAACGCGTCGCTGAAGCCCACCTCCGGCGCGACCTCCCCCGGCGGGCGCACCGGGTCCTGGATGACCTGCACCAAGGTCTCCATCGTCGTCGCGCCCTTGTGCGGCGGCCGGCCGGTCACCATGTGGTACAGCACCGCGCCGAGCGCGTACACGTCCGCCCGGTGGTCGAGGTCGGCGCGGCCCATCGCCTGCTCCGGCGGCATGTACTCGGGCGTGCCGAACACCGCGCCCTGGCGCGTGAGCCGCGGCGACAGCGTGCTGGGTCCGTCGAGGTGCGTCACCTTCGCGATGCCGAAGTCGGCGAGCTTGACGAAGTCGGTGCGGCCGCCGCCGCTCACGAGGAACACGTTTTCCGGTTTGACGTCGCGGTGCACGATGCCCTTGCCGTGGGCGGCGGCGAGGGCCCGGCCGATTTGCACCGCGATGCCCACCGCCCGCGCGACGTACAGCCGGCCGTGCTCGCTCAGCACCTGCGCCAGCGTCGGGCCTTCGACGAGTTCCATCACCTGGAACGTCGTCCCGTCGCGAGTCGTGCCGAAATCGGTGACGTCCACGATGTTCGGGTGGCCGATCCGCGACGCGGCCTTGGCCTCTTGAATGAAGCGGCGGACGATCGTCGGATCGCGCGCCGCCTCCGGCTTGAGCACTTTGATCGCCACTCGCTTTTCGATCAGGATGTGCTGCGCCAGGTAGACGACCCCCATGCCGCCTTCGCCGAGGCGGTCGAGGATCTGGTAGCGGCGGTCGAGGGTCGTGCCGATCACGACGGTAGCGGCGGTGATCGTAGCGCGTCGCGCCGGGTCGGGCGGTCAGCGCGCACGCGCCGCCGCGGCAGACGCGCCGCTTCGCCCGGAGGTCCGGCCGGCCAGAGTCCAATGCGCGGTGCCGCGCCCGGGCCCCGCGCGGGCCCAATCGCGCTCGGGCGGGGTGCAGCTCGCTCGAGGATCAGTTGCCCCGGACGTCGGGCAGATCGGCGGCCACGCGGAAGTAGGTGAACAACTCGCCGTTGGCCGCGACCGCCAGCGCGGCCTGCCCGCCGGAACCGAACGGGGCCACTTGCACGTCGCGGCCGAACGCCTGGTCTTTCTCCGGGTCGATGTCGTGCAACGTGTTGATCTCGTCGAACGACTGGCCGTCGGACGCCAGCCGCAGCACGCGCACGAGCCCGGCGCCGGCCACGCCGTCGACCGCCGCGTCGGGGGCGCCGACGATCAACTCGTCAGTTCCGTCGCCGTCGAGGTCGCCGGCGTCGAGGGCGGCGACCCCCGCCTGGTCGACGGTCACCTCCGACGCCGATCCAGCGGCATCGAGGAACACCACGACGCGGTCGGTGAGCGGCGACGACGCGGCGAGGTCGATCGCGCCATCGCCGTCGAAGTCGCCGGCGACGAGCTGGGAGCCAAGGTCGGGCGCTCCGTCCGTCGCGGCCAGCGGCCCGACCTTCGGGGCGCGCGCCGGCGTCGCAGCCGGGTCGAAGCACATGGCGCCGTCGGCGGCCTGGACCAGGGAGCCGTCGAACGCGACGATCTCGCCCGCGGGCGACGCGAGGTCGGGCGCGAGCGCGCCCCGCGCGACGACGATCTCGTCGACGCCGTCGCCGTCGAGGTCGACGACCAGCACGCTCCGGGCGACCTCGGCGCCGATCGCGCACCGGACCGGGTCGAGCGCGGCCGCCGTGCGCGCGACGTCCGGGAACAGGACCACCTGGGTCGTCGCAGTGGCCGCGAGGTCGAGGGTGCCGTCGGTGGTCGCCGCGTCGTCGACGTCGGTCTCGCCGAACGCGACCGCCGCGCCGAGCGCCTCGACGCCCGGCACCGGTACGATGCCGCGGACGATCTCGAACGTGTCGGGGTGGACGACGAGGATGGCGCCGGTGGCCGTCCCGGTCATCGCCTCCTCGTCGGGCAGCCCGAGGGCTGCGACCCCGTCGCCGCGCACCAGCGTCCGCGAGCCGACGAACGGCCGGCGGGGGTCGATCGCGCTGGTCGTCGCGACCTGGAAGATGTCGGTCACGCGCCGGCCGAGCGCGTTCGACTTACCGGATGCGTCGAAGGTGACGCGCCCGAGCGCGCCGGGCAGGTTGCCGGCCACCAGAACGCGCGTGCCGGCGCCGTCCGGCCGCGCGGCGTACGCCAGCGCAAACGGGTACTCCTTCGACGGGATGTCGCCGGGAGTCCCGCTCGCGTCGACCCACATGTCGTCGGTGAGGTCGTCGAACACGCGCGGGTCGCACGCCGCGAGCGTCAACGCGGCGGCGGCCGCGCACCCCAAGGTCGTCGCGGTGCGGGTCACCAGGTCACCTCCAGGCCGAGGCCGGCAAAGCCGGGGCCGACCGCCGGCGTCAACGCGATGCTGCTCACGTCGGTCGTCGCGGTCGACGGCCGTCCCTTGTCGCGGAACGTGTAGTACACGGCGGTCGCGAACGTGGCCGCGCCGAGCGCGTACGCCGCGTCCGCGCCGATCGCAAATAGCATTCCGCGCCGAAGCCGCGGGTCTTTCGGATCGGGGGGCGGCATGCCGCGGTCGATGTCCGCGGCGATCTCGTCCTCCAGGTTCTTGGCCTGCATCCCCAGCCACACGCCGCCGCCGGTGAACGCCGCGGCGAACACGTAGGCCCACACCGCATCCGCGCGCGAGGGCTTGGGCGCGAGGTTCGGGCGCACGGTGATTTCGGTCTTTTGTCGGACGTCGATGTCGCGCGAGTACGACTTGTATCCGGAGCGCGTGATCTTGATCGTGTGGCGTCCTTCGGCCACCGGCCATCGACACGGGCCGTCGCACACTTTCTTGCCGTCGATGTACAGGCGGATCTTCTCGACGTCGCGACCGCGTACGTTGATGTAACCGACCTCCTTGCCGGACAGCTCGGCCTTGATCTCTTTCGTTTCACCGGGAACGATTTCGACCTCGACGTAGTACTCGTCGTAGCCCTCTTTCGTGATCCAGATCTTGTGCTTGCCGGGCTTGAGGTTGCCGCTATACGGCGTCCGGGCGAACTCGGCCACCTTGTCGTCGATGTAGATCTTGGCGCCGGGCACGTTTGCGCGGATGTCGATCCACCCGAGGTAGTCTTCTTCGGCGAGGGTGAAGTCGAGGACCAGGAACCGGTCCTTGCGCGCCGTGAACGTGCGCTCGCGCGGCTTGTAGCCGCGCGCCTCGATGAGCACCGTGTGCTCGCCGTCGAGCGTACCGCTCCACGGCGTGCGTCCGAGCGGCTCGTCCTTTTTGCCGTCGAGGTAGATGTAGGCGCCCTGCGGAACCGATTCGATCGCGACCAGGCCGCGCAGGCTCGTGTCGGCCGGGTTGACGACTTCGGGGGGCGGCTCCACGTCCGGCGGCGGCCCCGCGTCGCCCTGGTCGGGCGGCGGCTGCTTGCGCCGCTCGATCTCGGCCTTCATGAGCGCGATGCGCTGCTCGATGTCCTTGCGCTCCGCATCGGGGACGTCGCGCTGCTCGGTCAGGTAGCGCTCGTAGTAGGTGATCGCGTTTTCGAACTCCTTGCCCTTTTGGTAGCTGAGGGCGGCGTTGTAGAGGAACGCCGGGAAGTTGCGCGCCTCGTAGGCCTCGAGGAACGCGGCCGCCGCGCCGGCAAAGTCGCCCTGTTCGTACAGCGACTGCCCCTTGTCGAACGCGGTGCGGGCCCGTTCGAGCGCCTCGTCGGCCGCGGCCGGCGCGCCGAGGGCGGCGACGAGCGTGATGACGATCGCAATGCGCAGTTTCATGGTTCTCCCTGCGGGAAGCGTGCCCTGGTGAAAACGAAGCGAATCTCGGTGGAGCGGTCGATCGGTGCCGGTCGCGTACCGCGTCGGGACGCCGGCGTCAACTCGCCGGCCGGCGGGGCCGGGCGGCGTACAGGTCGTCGAGCCGGTAGATCCCGGTGTCGTGGCCGTCGGAAAACGCAATCTTGAGCCCGTAGTTGCCGACGAGTTCCATGGACGTGACGCGCAGATCCTCGGGCACGGTGGCCGGATCGAGCAGCTTCTTGCCCGTGAACTCGTGCACGCAGTGCGCGCAGGTGCAGCGTAACCGGAGATCGCGCGCCGTCCAGAGATCTTCGTCACCTTCGTCCCACACGAACCGGACTTCGGACTTCCCCAGCCCGACAATCTCGCGAGGTGCCGGCATGCGGGCATTGTACTTGCTGTAGGCTCGAGAACCATGGCCAGGCCCCCGAAACAGCGCCGCGCTCTGTCGACCGTGCGGTCCGACGCGCCGATTGCGACCGAAGGCGAGCCGGCGGTGGCGGCGGCCCTTGCGGCGGCGCTGCGGATCGGGCCGCGGGAGGACGCGGTCGCCGGCGAGTACACGCACGGGTTTCACGCCTACCCGGCCCGCATGCACCCCGCGACCGCGCGCCGGTTGGTGGCGCTCGCGCGCGAGCTCGCGCCGTCGCCCGGCCCGGCGCGCGTGCTGGACCCGTTTTGCGGTTCCGGCACGGTGCTGGTGGAGGCGCGCGCCGCCGGTGCCTCGGCCCGCGGCGTCGACGCGAACCCGCTGGCGGTGTTGATCGCGCGGGCCAAGACGAGCGTCGGCCGGCCGGAGTTTCGCCGCGCCGTGCGCGACCGCGCCGACGTCATCGCGGCCGCCGTGATCGAGGCGGGCCGGCGCGCGCGGCGCAGCGGCGAAGTGCCGGCGGCACGGCGGACGCCGCGCGGCGCGGACCCGGCGCAGCGCCAGCGGCAGCTCGCGCGCTGGTTCGCGCCGCACGTGCGCCGCGAGCTGGAGGCGCTCGCGGCGGCGGTCGATGCCGAGCCCGCGAACCTGCGCGTGCCGCTGGCGGCGGCGCTGTCCGCGATCCTGTACAAGGCGTCGCGGCGCGAGTCGGATACCGTTCCGGCGGAGGTCGAGCGGCTGATCGCCCGCGGCGCACCGTCGAGGTGGTTTCGCGACCGCGCGCATGTGCTGGCCGACGGGCTCGACGCGCTCGCCGTCGCGTCGGCGCCCCGCGTCGCCGTGGCGCGCGGCGACGCGCGCGCGCTCGCGCGCGCTGCCGTGGCGGCGGACTCGATCGACGCGATCGTCACGTCGCCGCCGTACCCGGGCGTGTACGACTACCTGGCCCACCAGGAGCTGCGCTACGCGTTCCTCGGGCTCGGCTCCGGCCAGTTTGCGCGGGTCGAACTCGGCTCCCGCCGCAGCTTCCGCGGCGACGCGGCAGCGCGCCGCCGTGCGCTGGCCGCCTGGCGCAAGGGCTACGCGGCGGCACTGGCGCAAATGGCTCGCGCGCTGCGGCCGGGCGGGATCGCCGCGCTCGTCGTCGGCGATTCCGTGGCGGGCGGCGAGGCGCTGTTTGCGGACCGCGAGCTTGCGGTGGCCGCGCCGGCCGACCTCGCGTTCGTCGCGTCGGCGTCACAGCAGCGCCCGGCACTGTCGGCCGCCGAGCGCCGCGCGTTCGGCGATCGGCCAAAGTGCGAATACATTTTGTTGTATCGAAAACTATGACGGGTCGGCCGCCTTGGCCTGCTGGATGATGCGCGCGTAGGCTTCCGCGGCCGCGCGCGCGAGGCGGCCCAGCTCGTCGACCACGCGGTCGTCGAGGTGGTCTGCCGTCTCGGTATGGCCGTAGATCAGCTGGACGACGCGCGGTCCGATGAGGATCGGCACGACGACGAGTTCTCGCGGCTCGCCGTCGACGCCGAGTGCGCGCCACAACCGCGTCTCGACCGGCCGTCCGCCGGTCGGCGCGCGCCCGCGGTAGACCGTTCGGGAATCGTGCGCGGCTTGCAGTGCCGACGCGCCGCCGAGCGGCAAGCTCACCTGTTCGAACGCCGATGCGGACACGGGGCGCCCGGGCGCGTGGACGCGCCAGCCGATCGCGTTGGCGTCGCGGACGACGAACACCGCCGCCGCGTCGAGGCGACCGACGGCGTAGTCGATGAGCGCATTTCCGACGTCGTCACGGGTGGCCGCGAGGTCGATGCTCGCGACGAGTTCGTCGGCGGTCGCGCGCGGCTCGACTCGTGCCGGCGGCGCCGACGGGCGCGTACGGCGCGCCCGCGGCTCGATGCGTACGGCCGGAGGCAGCTCGATCCCCTGCGGCGGCTGCGCGCGCCGCCGCTCGCCGACGTCCTGATTCGACTTGCGCGTCCCGGCGCGGACGAAGCGGGCTTTTCGCTCGATGCCGTAGTGCTTTTCGAGGTAGTAGTACAGGCGCAGCTCCGGCGCGATGTGCGGGACGATCGGTCGGCCGAGCTGGGCGGCGAGCGCGTCGACGGCGGCGTCGTCGGTCGGGTCGAGCAGCGCGACGGCCAGCGCGTCCGGGGCCTCCGCGGCCGGGCCGAGCGGGAACGCGGCGTACAACTCGGCCAGGTCGCGGTCGAATGCGCCGACGACGTCGGCGGGAGCCGCGTCGAACATCGCCTTGGTGGCGACCGGAACGCCCGTGCAGCGGCCGAGGTAGCCGGCGAGGGTGTCGAGGTCGACGAAGCCGAGTTCGACCAGGTTGGTGCCGAGCTTGCCGCCGTACAGCACCTGGCTGCGCAGAGCCGTCTCGAGCTGGCCGAGGCTGATGACCGCGTCGCGCAAAAGCAGCGTTCCGAGTTTCACCGGACCCCCATCGTCCGGCGGCATCATACAATGTCGCGCCGGCGCCGGCGCACCGTTGCCGGCGGCGCGTTCCGGGCGCCGGGCGACGACCGGCCACGCCGCGTGCGGCGGGCGCTCGCCGGCGACTGCACGGCCACCGGATGCCATGCGCGCGCGACAGGGGGCGTCGAGTGCGCGGCGATCGATGCGCGCGAGCGCAACCGCCGGCGCGGTTCGCACGCGCTCGCCGGTGACAGCCGCGCGCGCCCGCCGGTATACTGGCCGTGTGCTGGGGACGGATCGTTCCGGGACCGCGACCGCGTACGCGTCGATCCGCGAGCAGGTCAAAGACGGCGACCTGCTGTTGTTTCAGGGACGCGGGTGGCTGTCGCGCGTCATCAATCGCGTCACCGGCAAGGCGCAATCGACGCGCCGATCCTACTCGCACTCCGGCATCGCCATGTGGTGGCACCCACCGGTGGTGCCGCGGTCGCGGTTGATGGTGTTTCAGGCGGTCGGTCGCGGGGTCGAGGTGCAGCCCGCGAGTCGCGCCGTGGACCGGTACAGCGGCCACGTCGACTGGTTCCCGCTCACCGACGAGGCGCGCAGCCGGCTCGACGTCGACCGGCTATTTACGTTCTGCCTGGAACACCTCGGCGCCAAGTACAGCGTCCTGGGGCTGGTGTCGTACCTTTGGCACCGCATCATCGGCGATCTCGAGGGCGCTCGGGAACGGCAGAGCCCCCGCAAGATGTTCTGCTCGTGGTACGTGTCGCACGTGTTCACCGAGGCCGGGCTCGATCCCGACGTCCGCCATCCGTCGCACTTCACGGCGCCCAACGACCTGGCCGACTCGGACTACACGGTCTACGGCGGCACGCTGCACCACGACCGGGAGGCCGAGGCGGCCGGCGCGCGCGACGCGCACGCGTAGCGCGCCCGGGGCCGGCAGCCCGCGTCACGCGTAGCGCGTCGGGTCCGGCACGCCCGCCTCGGCGAACCCCTTTTTGCGCAGGGCGCACGCGTCGCACCGGCCGCACGCTCGGCCATCGGGGGCCGGGTCGTAGCACGAGTGGGTCAAGCCGTAGTCGAGTCCGAGCGCGACGCCGCGCGCGATGATCTGCGCCTTCGTCAGGTCGATCAACGGCGCTCGGATCCGAAAGCCGCCGGCGCGGGTGGCGACGTTCGCCAGCCGTTGGAACGCGGCGACGAACTCGGGCCTGCAGTCCGGGTAGCCGCTGGCGTCGAGCACGTTGACGCCGACGAAGATGTCGAACGCATCGATCGACTCGGCCCACGCGAGCGCCAGCCCGAGCAGAATCGTGTTGCGCGCGGGCACGTAGGTCACGGGGACGTCGCCGGCGGCGCCGATCTCGGCCAGCGGCCGGTCTTTCGGTACGGCGATCGCGTCGGAGGTGAGGGCCGACACCGCCAGCGGTCGCAGGTCGAGGTCCACGACGCGGTGGTCGGCGCAACCGAGCGCGGCCGCCACCGCGCGTGCGGCGTCGATCTCGCACGCGTGCTGTTGGCCGTAGCGCACGGTGAGGGCGTGGCACGAAAATCCCTCGTCGCGCGCGATCGCCAGGGCGGTGGCAGAATCGAGCCCGCCGGACAACAACACGACCGCCTTCCGCGGGGAAGCCATGCGGCGTGCTTTACCACACGGCGCGGCGTCCAGGACGGTGGGGTCGGCGGTCCCCGAGTATGTGGCGGTCGGAGCGGCCAGGCAACCCGGGTTGCCGGACAACGCGCTGTGATTTTCACCGGTTGCGAGTGCCAAGGCAGCTGGCCTGAAGGTTGCTCAAGGACCGGCCATGCCCAGGATTCGGGGGGTGGTCATCGCGCTCGCCGCGGCGGTCGCCGCGGCGTCGGCGCCACCGCGCGCCGCCGCCTACGACAACCACTTCACCCACCGCTGGATCACGCGGCAGGCCGCCGCGCTGCTCGCCGCGGCCTACCCGGGCCGCTACGACGAACTCGTCGCGTACGTGGATGCGGTCGCCGCCGGCGCCGACCACGAGGACGACCTCATCCTGGACGGCGACGACGATCCGACCACGCTGCGGGTGATGCGCCACTTCTTCCGCCCGACGGACGGCGCCGGTCTGTTCATGAACGGACGGCAGTTCCCGAACTCGTACGAGTGGGCGATCGTGCCGTCGGACGAAAACGCGTGGGACTGGTCCGACGGGATCGCCGCGTACGCGCGCGGCGACGTCGAAGAGGCGTACTTCGTGCTCGGGCACGTCGTGCACCTCATCCAGGACGCGACCGTGCCGGCCCATACCCACCTGGACGTGCACGGGCCGCCCAACGGGGACGACTACGAGGCGTGGTGCACGGCGCAGATGACCGACGAGTTCACGTCGGCGCTGCCGCTGCCGCCGCCGGGCGCGGCGATTCCCGAGTTCGCCGATCCGCTCGACGCGTGGATGGCGACCGCGTCGGCGTCGTACTGGCGCGCGCTGTACCCGGGCACGCTCGTGGGCACCGAGCGGGCCGAGGGCGTGCTCGCGGACATGTTCCCGTCGATTCGGTGGTCGTGGCTGTCGGAGCAGTGGACGATTTCGGAACCGCCGGTGGGCGCGCTCGACGAGGACTTCTTCGAGCACGAACCCGGCTATTTCTACTTCAAGAACGCCGAGTACGCGGCCCGAGTGGACCGCGCCGCGTTCGACCCGCGCGACCCGCGGGCGGCCCGCTTCGAGCCGAACGCGGCCGGCGCGCCGATGACCGAGCTGCTCGCGCGCGACCTCGTGCCCGTCGCGATCCTGCACTCGGCCGGCGTCATGAAGCTCTATCTCGACGAGGCCTACGCGGCGGCGCCGGACGGCGAGCCGCCGCCCGACCCGACCCCCGCGCCGGCCGCGTCCGGCTGTCGCGCGGCGGGCACGGGCAGCGCGGGCGCCGCGTGGCTCGCCGTCTTGCTCGCCGTCATCCGCCGGAGGACCCGATGCGCTCGAGTTTGATCGCCGCCTCGGCCGTGGCCGCCGCCGCCGCCGCTCCCGCCGCCGCCGCGCACGAGGTGCGCGGTGCCATCTCGCCTGCCGGGCTCGACTTCATCGCCGAGCAGGTGCCGGACTACGTGCCGGCGCGGCTGTCGCCGCCGCCGATCACGCTGGACCTCGTCGACTGCCCGGGCAGCCGCGTCGTTCAGCTCACCCAGCGCGACACGGACATCGACCTGGCGGTCGACGACGTATCGATCGGCGCGGTCGACGGCGGCGTGCTGCGCGTCGTCATCCAGTTCGACGCGTTCGCCGCGGGCGAGGCGTACGTGCTGTACCCGTATGCCTGCTTCGGCTCGGCGACCTGTCGCGACGAACTCACGATTCTCGACGGCCGCGCTGCGATCGACTTCGCGCCGTCCGTCGATGCCGACGGGCGGCCGCAGGTCGCGGTCGCCGGCGTCGATCTTTGGGTCGGCGAGGACGACGTCGACTTCGCGCTGTCCGACTGCGCGATCGACGACGTGGTCAACTGGGTGATCGGCGCGGCGAAGGGATGGCTGCTCGACGCGCTGGTCGGCCAGCTCGAACAGGTCGCGCGCGACCAGCTCGAACCGATGATGCAGGACGTGGTCGGCGGCTTCCTCCAGTTCGACGGCACCCTCGCGATCGCCGATTTCTCGTTCGCCGCCACCGAGCTGTCGGCCGGGGACACCGGCGTCGCCCTGCGCGGCGACGTGTCGCTGTCGTCGCGGTTCCCGGCTGACGCGTGCATCGCCGCCGATCCCGGCGCGCCGGGACCGCACGCCGGCGCGTCGCCCGACCCGTCCGCGGGGACGCCGGCGCACGTGGGCGTGGCGGTCAACCTCGGCCTCGTCGACGACGTGCTCTACCAGGTGTGGCGCAACGGCCTGATGTGCCTCACGCCCGAGCACCTCGCCGCGCTGGGCCTCGACCTGGACCTCGAGGCGCAGGCGGCGCTGCTCCCCGGGTTCCCGCCGGGGTCGGACATCGACATCGAGCTGCGCATGGGCCGGCCGCCGCGCGTCGAGGGGCGTGCCGGCGGCGGCGCGGTGCTCGACCTGATCGTCGAGGATGTCGACATCGACATTACCGCGACGCCGGCCGGCGGCGGCGAGCCGGTGGCGCTGCACGCGCGCGCCGGCGCGACCGCCGAGGCGACGCTGGACATCGATCCGGCGATCAACGCGCTGACGCTGCGCGTCGATGCGGTCGACATCACGCGGCTGGAGATCGACGAGGACTACGCGGCGACGACCGGTCTGGACGCGGCGCAGCTCGTCGCGGTGGCCGAGGGAGTGCTGATCCCGGGCCTGCTCGACCAACTCGGCGACCAGGCGCTCACCGGGCCGATCTTCGGGGTGGCCGACTACTACCTCATCTTGCGCGACGTCGACACGACCGACGCCTACGCCATCGCGAAGCTCGATCTGTTCCGCAAACCGGCCGCGGATTCGATCGCGCCGGATACCCGGATCGTGTCGGCGCCGGTCGGCGTCGTCCGCCCCGAGGACGCGGTCGTGCGCGTGGGCGGCAGCGACGATCAGATCCCGCCGGAGCTTCTGCGCTACCGGTTTTCCATCGACGGCGCCAGCCGCGCGCCGACCTACGTCGCCGAGATCGCGGTCGGTGAGGCGGGCGTGTCGGGCACGTACCGGGTGGCGGCGGCCGCGATCGACCTGCACGACAACGAGGACGCGACGCCGGCCGAGGCGATCGTCGAGGTCGACGGCGTGCGCCCGCGCGTTCGGCTCGCCGGCGACGCGGTCATCGAATTGCCCGCCGACGCCACCGCCGTCGACGTCGCGTGGACGGCGACCGACGACCGGACCCCGGCGGAGGCGCTCGCTCCGCGCGTCGAGCTGCTGCGCGTGATCGACCCGACGGACCTCGCGACCGCGGAGCCGGTCGGCGCGGCCGACCTCGAGCCGGGGACGAGGTCGGTGCGGCTGCCGGTGACCGCCGGCGAGCGCTACCGCGTGATCGTCACCGTGCGCGACGAGGTGGGCAACGCGGCGTATGCCAGCGCGCTCGTTCGCGTCGCCGGCGAGCCGGGCGCGTGCGGCTGCCGCGCCGGCGGCGACCCCGCGGGCGCCGCGCCGGTGTGGCTCGCGCTGGTCGCGGTCGCGCTCGGGCGGCGCCGCCGCAGGTGACGCCGTGGGCGCGCGGCGCTACCATCGCGGCATCGGACGATGAGGACCGAAGCGCGGGTGTCGATCGAGCGCAGCGCGGACGACTGTTATCAATTGATGTGCGACGTGGAGCGCGCGCCCGCGTGGCTCGCCGGGCTCGCGGCGGTCGAAGTCGTGGAGCGCGACGCCGACGGCCGCGTCGTCCGCGCGTGGTTCACGGCGATGCCGGCGCGCGGCAGCCTGCGCTACGCGCTGCGCTACGACTACGATCCGGCCCAGCGCGTGGTGCAGTGGCGCAGCGAGGAGGTGGCGCTGCGCGAGCTGCGCGGCGAGGCGCGATTCACGCCCGCCGCTCCGGCCGACTCTCGCCGCGGCGATCGGTGCATCCTCACGTATGTGCAGGAACACGCCACGTCCGACGCGCTGCCGGCGTGGGCTCGGGCGGTACTCGCGGAGGAGTCGGCCGAAGCCGTCGCGTGCGCATTCCGCCGGTGGGTGGAGACCGCTTGACCGCGCGGCGGGCCGTCACGCCGCGTCAGCGTCGGGCGCAACTCGCGGTCGCGCGAACATGCCGTCACCCGATGGCGCGCCCGTCACGCCGGGATCAAAATCCGAGCGCGCTGCACAGCGGCGAGCCCGGGCAGCACACCGACAGCGGGCTGCCGGTCTGGTCGGTCTGAAAGCAGATGCGCGGCCCGACGCTCGGATAGTAGTAGGCCCAGAAGAAGCACATCTCGTCGTTGGCGCTCTCGCCGAATCGGACGCGCTGGTCGGAGCGGTTGTTCCATTCGCACGACAACAAGAACCCGCCGCCGTCCGGCACGGTGAACGGCGGCGAGTGGAACACCGTGTCCGGCTCGTCCCAGTCGAAGTTCGGCACGTCGTATACCGCGGCGACGGGCGCACCCGGCCCGGACGCCGTGTGCACCCGCACGTTCGTGCCCCACTGGTGCTCGTGGCCGGTGATGGCGAAGAACTGAGCCCCGGACAGCTCGCTCGGCAGGCTGAGGTATGTGTCTTCGATCGACGCGGTGGACATCGGCGGGATGTCGATGTCCACGTCGCCCATGAACACCAGGTCGGCCGCGTCGGTGAAGTCTCCGTCGGCGAGCGGAATGAAGGTCGACGTCGGCCGCGCCTCCACCGGTGCGTCGGTGGCGTTGATGTAGTGCAGCTCGAGCCGGATCATCTGGTTCGGCTCGAGCACGAACGCGACCCCGTCGGGCAGCGTGAGCGTCTCGTCGAACCGCTGGGTGATCATCAGCGGCGAGGTCTCGGCGTTGAGCGTGCCGACGAACGGATCGCACTGGAACGGCTCGCGTCGCTCTTCCGTTTCGTTCGACCGGTAGACGATGAAGTGATGCGACACCGGCCCCAGCACGTTGTGTATCTGGTGGACGCGCAGGGACTCGCGGTTGCCGAGGCGCAGGACCACGCAGCGGGTGTCCTCCTCGCCCGGCGCGACCGTGTACGGGCCCCATTCGAGGGTGTACGATCCCGGCGGCGGCGGCGTGGCGTCCGGCTCGCCCCCGCCGGCGTCCGGTGCGGTCATGTCGTCGTCGTCGTCGCCGGAGGGCGTCGATCCGTCGCCGCACGCGATGGCGGCGGCGGCCGCGGCCAAGAGCCCTGCGAGAACCAGCCGGTAGCGTTGCATGAAACCCACCTCCGTAGTCCGGGGTGGCCGCCGGGGCTCGAATCGGCTCATCACCTTACAGCCGGTCCGCGCGCCGCCGACCCCGGGGGCCAGTTTGGCCGATTTCCGCCGGGTTGTCCACGGCCCCGCCCGCGCGGGGCACTGTTAGCGACTCGACCTTGCAATCGCGCCGAGGTGGACCACAATGCCCCGCCATGATGTCCAGGGTGAGCGTTCTGATCGGAGTGGGGGTGGCGGCGCTGTCGTCGTGCACGCCCGTCGTTCCGCACTACGAGTTCCCGCACGCCGAGCTGCGCGCGACGTTGCCGAACGGGCTGCGGGTCATCGTGATGCCGGACGACAGCACGCCGTTGGTGGAGGTCGACATCCGCTACCACACCGGCAGCAACCAGGATCCGCCCGGCAAGGCGGGCATCGCCCACTTCGTCGAGCACATGCAGTTCCAGTATCGGATTTTCGGCCCGGACAAGCCGCCGATCTTCGACGTGCTTCCGCAGATCACGACGTTCTTCAACGCGTTCACGTCGACCGACGCCACGCACTACATGTTGCAGGGCCGCAAGGAGGAGCTGCAGGCGTTCCTGCGGCTCGAGGCCGCGCGCATGGTCGGCGACTGCCGTGGGCTGCCGCCGGAGGAGTTCGAGCGCGAGCGCGAGGTCGTGCGCAACGAGCTGCGCCAGCGCTACGGCCGGCCCGAGGCCGAGATCCCGCGCATCATCCAGCAGGAGGCCTACCCGAAGGGGCACCCGTACCACTACCTCGGCATCGGCGACGACGAGCAGCTCGCCAACATCACGCAGGAGGACGTCTGCCAGTTCATCGACGAGTACTACGTGCCGCAAAACGCCACGCTGATCGTGGCCGGCAACGTGGACCCCGACCGCGTGCGCGACGAGGTCGTGTTCGCGTTCGGCGCGATCGACAAGGGGCTCGGCCCGGACGGCAAGCCGCGCGCGGTCAAGAAGAATCCGATCCCGATGCCGGAGATCCACTACCGGCGGGTCGTCCACGAGCTGCCGGTCGAGCGCGAGAGCATCCACTTCGTGTGGGCGCTGCCGCCGCGGTACAGCGACGAGGGCGCGCGCGCGACGAATGCGTTCCTGCTCGGCGCGCTGGTCGACCAGTTCAACGAGGAATGGGACTTCGCCTACGACGTGGCGCCGCAGCTTCTCGGCGGCGACGAGGCGCCGCTGATGGTGCTGTCGGTCGAGCCCAAGCCGGGCAAGCTCGGACAGGCCGAGGAGTTCGTGTGGAAGTCGGTCAAGCGGCTGCCGCAATTCTTCTTCGACCCGGGCGGCGCTTTCGAGGAGCAGAAGAACAGCCGGCTCGCGTCGCTGATCGCCGGGTTCGAGGACCTCAACGCGCGCACGACGGCGGTCGGTACCCTCGCCCAAGCTCGCGCCGACTTTCCGTGGGACTCGGAGAAGACGTTGGTGTTCGAGGAGTTCCAGCGGACGCGGAACCAGAACCCGGGCGACTCGCGCGACGTCGTCAAGGACCTCATCACCAAGGACAAGGCGCTCGTCGTCGTCATCCGGCGCAACGAAAACGCCGAGGGATTCAAGGCGGCGGACCTGAAGTTCGAGACCAAGTCGCACGCCGAGCAGCTCAAACCGCTGATCGACCCGGCCGAGGCGCGGCGGCCGCTGCTGGCGCCGACCGATCCGTCGGTGCTGGTCAAGGCGCGCCGGTTCCAGCTCGACAACGGCATGCGCGTGGTGTTGCTGCCGAAGGGCAGCCGCCTGCCGGTCGTCGCGGCACGGCTCATCTTCGACGTGGGCGCCGCGCACGAACCGGACGGACTCGAAGGGATCGCGTCGCTGGCCGCGCGGCAGCTCAACCACCCGCGCGGGTCGCAGATCGGGCTGCTCGGCGCGGATTGGGGCGCGTCGGTGGACGACGACACGACGACGTTCACCGTCAGCGGGATCAGCATCTACACGAGCGAGCTGCTCACCGGGCTCGAGCGCAAGCTGAAGATCGGCTACTACAGCCAGGACGCGGTCGAGCAGTGGCAAAAGCGCATGCGCCAGGCGTTCGAGCTGCGGCCGGTGCGCCAGCAGCGCGCGTTCACGCGCGAGGTCGCCATGGCGGTGTGGGGGCCGAACCACCCCTACGCGATCAAGGGCATGCCGACGCGCGAGTCGGTCGGCCGCATCGGCTACGACGAGCTCGAGGCGTTCCGCCGCAAGCACTACACCGCCGCGAACGCCACGCTCGTTGTCGCGGGCAACTTCGACGAGAAGACCGCCGAAAAGGTCATTCGCGACACGTTTGGCGCGTGGGACCGCGGTCACAAAGACGAGCCCGTGACCGCGCCGGCCCAGCCCGGCGCCGGCGCGCGCGCGATCGGCGTGATCGGCGACAAGCTGCCGCAGGTACAGGTGGCGATCCAATACCCGGGGCCGGCGGGCGTCGACGGCCAGCAGGCGGCGCGCATGGTGCTCGCCGAGATGCTGCGGCTCCAGCAGTGGACCATCCGCACGACGCTCGGGTCGACGTACGGGATTCAGGTGTATCGGCAACTCAAGGTCGGGCCGAGCCGGTACATCATGCAGGGCGGCGTCCAGTCCGAGCGCGCCGGCGAGACCCTGCGCATGATGCGCGACAAGATCGACGAGCTGCGCCGCGGCGACAACTTCGACCTCGTGTTTGCCGAAGCGCGGCGCACGGTGCTCCAGCGGCTGCTGAGCCAGTCGACGGTGTCGCGCCAGCTCGCGGCCAAGCTGGGCTTGATGGCGACCTACCACCAGCCGCCGGACTACTTCGACAAGCTCGTGCAGTACGTCGCGGCGCTGTCGCCGGCGCAGGTGCGCGCGCTGATCGAATCCGAGCTGCGCCCGGAGAACGAGGTGATCGCGATTCTGGGGGACCGCGAGACGATCGAAAAGGCATTCGCCGAGGCGGGCATCACCACCGTCAAGTACGTGGACGTGTCGCAGTAGGCGCGGATCACCACGCGTCGGGGATCGCGTCGGGGGCGGGCAGCCGGCGGACGCACGCCCGCACCTGCGCGATCGCGGCGCCGAGCGCGGCGCGCGCCTCGGCGCCGGCCGGGAGCGCGTCGCGGACGGCGGCCAGAGCGTCGGCCTCCTCGCCGGCGCACGCGTCGGCCGCGGCGGCGGCGAGCGCGGGCCATGCCGCGGCGGGCACGCGTGCCGCGCGGCCGGCGGCGGCGAGCGCCGACAGCGCGGTCGCTCGGGTGGTGGGGTTGCGCAGCGCCACGTACAGGGCGTACGCGCGCTCGCCCGGTGTGACGCCCGGCGCGAACGCGGCGTCGACCGCACGCCGCGCCAGGGCCGGGTCGGCGAGCGACGCGAGCCCGTGCCACAGCACGAGGCGCGCCGGGAACTCGTCGGTGCGGGCGAGGGCGTCGGCGTAGCGGCGAAACAGCGCGTCGTCGCCGCGGGCGCCGGCGACCTCGAGTGCGAGTTCCAACTCGTCGGTGCGGGGGAGGTCGCCGCGGTCGAGCCGCGCTTCGACTTCGCGGCGGGCGGCGCCGGCCAGGGCCGGGTCGGCGGCGAGGACGCCGACGAGCCGCGCCAGCCGCGGCCGCAGCATGCGCGTGTCGTCGTCGTCGCCGTCGCGCGCGCGGAGGCCGAGAGAGCGCGCGCGGGGGCCGAGGGCCGCGCGCAGGTAGGCGCGAAACGCGCCGCCGCGTCCGGCGCGATCGGCGGCGGCCGCGAGATCCGTGAGTCCGCGGACGGCGAGGTCGACGACGGCGTCGCGATCCGACGCGGCGAGGTCGACGAGCGCGCGGGCGGCCTCGTCGACGGGCACGGCGCCGCTGCGCAGCCACATCCACGCGTTGAGCGCGAGCCCGGCCCACTCGACGTCGCCGAGGTCGCGCAGGTGCGCGCGCAGGGCGGCGGCGCCGGCCGCGCCGGGCGCGTACAGGTAATAGCCGCGCTCGCCCGCGTTCGGGTACACCCACGCGGGACACGGCCCCGGCAGGGCGATGTCCACCGCAGTGGGGCCGACGCGGGCGCACCGCGTGCCCGCGGGCGTGCGCACGCACGCGGGTACGATCCACGGCGCGCGGCGGGCCCGCGCGGTGCGCGCGCCGCCATCGGGGCCGCCGGCCACCGCGGCGCGCGGCGGGTTCGCGGGCACCTCGCCGACCGCGAGCGCCGCGCGGGCTCCGGGCGCATCCGCCGATCCGCCGCGCGCGGCGGCCGGCTCGCCTTGCGAAAGCCGCACCGACGCGCCGCGCTCACCGCAGCGCAGCTCGACGCCGACGACCGGTACGGCTCGCCGGTTCAGGAACGGTTTCGCAATTGCGCCGAGGTCGGCCGGACCGGCGGCGGACAGCGCCGCGAGCAGGTCCGGCGTGGTGCCGACGCCGTCGGCGTGCCGGCGCAGGTAGCCGCGCAGCGCCGCGCGCATCGCCGCGTCGCCGACGACGCGTTCGAGCATCGCGACGATGGCGGGCCCTTTCGTGTACATGTGCGATCCGAGCATCGTGCGGATGTCGGCGTCCGACGCGGCGGCGCGGCGCAGCGGCGGCAGCGTCCCGGCGGCGTCCCGGTCGACCGCGTCGGCTTTCGCGCGCACGCGTTCGAGTTCCCAGTGCCAGCCCGGGTGCATCGCGGCGACGACGCGGTCCGCCATCCACGATGCGAACGCCTCGTTGAGCCACAGGTCGTCCCACCACGCCGGCGTCACCAGGTCGCCGAACCACAGGTGGGCGAGTTCGTGCGCGACCACCATCGCGACGCGCCGCCGCGCCTCGGGGGGCGCGCGGTCCGGATCGACCAGCAGGATGTCGGCCGCGACGGTGATCAGACCGGGGTTTTCCATGGCGCCGTTGAACGAGGGCACGGCGACCAAATCGATCTTGTCCACCGGCGCGCGCTGGCCGGTATAGGCCTGCAGGCGCGCCAGCGCGCCGGCGCCCTCGCGGACCGCGGCGAGCGCGCGCGCCTCGTGGCCGGGGTACACCGCCGCGCGCAGCGGCACCGGCGCCCGGGGCCCGTCGACGAGCGCAAACGGCCCCACCGCGAACGCGACGAGGTAGGTGGGCAGCGGCCGCGTCGTCGCGAACGCGTGGCGCACGCGGTCGGGGCCGGCGTCCGTCGTCGCGACCTCCGGCGCGTTCGACAGCGCGCGCAGGCCCCGCGGGGCGGTGATCGCCACGGTCCACGGCGTCTTGAACCGCGGTTCGTCGAAGCACGGGATCGCGCGGCGGGCGTCGATCGGTTCGAAGTCGGAGAACGCGTACCAGCGCCCGTCGACCCGCTGGCGGAACGCGCCGACGCGCTGGCCGAGTCGTGCGCGGTACGCGATGGTGATGCGCGCGGTGCCCGCGGGCACCGGCGCGGTCGCGTGGATACCGAGCAGGCCGCGGGCGGCCGCCGAGCGGTCGACGCGCACCACGCGCTCGCGGCCGCCGGCCCGCAGTTCGACGCGATCGATGGCGAGGTCGACCGCGTGCAGCCAGATGGACCGCACCGGCACGCGGACGGCGACGTCGATGGTGACGCGGCCACGCAGCTCGGCGGCGTTCGGGTCGATGTCGAGTTCGAGATCGTAGCGTGCGGGCGCAACGGTATCGGGCAGGCGCGGGCCGGCCGGCGCGGGCTGGAGCGCGACCGGGCGAGCGCGCGCCGGCGCGAGCGCCGCCGGCGCCGGCGCGCACGCCGCCAGCGCGAGCGCCGTCGCGGCCGCGCAG